>CALKXE010000046.1 GCA_938003955.1 uncultured Saprospiraceae bacterium
CTCAACGGCATCACCACCCACGGTCTCAAAAATATCAACATCCGAATCCCCAAAAACAAACTAACAGTCGTCACTGGAATTTCGGGAAGTGGCAAATCGTCCTTGGTTTACGATACATTATTTGCCGAATCCAATGCACGATTTACAGAGTCATTGTCTACCCACAATCGTAGTTTTCTACAGCAAAACAGTGAGGCAAAGATGGAATCGTTCTCTGGACTCGGGCCTGCAATTGGGATCAATAGAAAAGGAGGTGCACCATCCAAACGGTCCACGGTTGGGACTTTGTCTGGTGTCTATGATGCTTTCCGCTTGTTGTATTCGAGAATAGCACAGCATGAGGGAGAAATCTATACCGCGCAGCACTTCTCCTACAATCATCACTTAGGTGCTTGCCCAGAATGTGAAGGTCTTGGTGTTATCCATACTTGCGATCCAGATGAAGTGATTGTCTCTCCTTCTAGATCGATCTTCGATGGTGCCGTATCTACAAATAAGGCCATTCATTATTATGCAGATATCAATGGTCAATTCATCGCAACACTCAAAGAAGTAGCGAAACAGAAGAACTGGAACATCAACCGTCCATGGCAAGAATTAGAAAATGAAATAAAGAATATCATCCTATATGGAACGGGAGATACGATGTATAATGTCACATGGGAATACACCACCAAATCCAGAACGGGCTCTCAATCATTAACCGCAAAATGGCTCGGATTCTGTCACTACATCAATGACGAATATCAACGGAAACGCCATAATAAAAACATCAAAGTAATCGAAGATGTATTACATGATGTAGCGTGTCCTTCATGCCACGGAAGCCGATTAAAATCAGAATTATTAAAGACAAAATTCCTTGGAAAGAACATCCATGAGCTATCTCAATTGAGTATTTCTTCATGCCTTGCGCTGATCGGATCTTTGGATAAGAAGCATGATAAGACAACTGAAAATACATTGAATGCAGTTGTTTTGGCAATCAGTAATGTTGTCTTACCATCAGTCGTCTCCTCACTAAAAACGATAGTTGACCTAGGACTCGACTACCTTAACTTGGATAGATCAGTCAGTACCCTTTCTGGCGGAGAACGACAGCGGGTAACATTAGCCGGTCAGTTGTCTACCCATCTATTCGGTGTGACGTATGTACTGGATGAACCGACCGTAGGATTGGACGAAAGACAAGTAGCCGTCTTATCAAATGTCCTAAAGCGCATCGTTGCCAATGGTAACACAGTAGTGGTGGTAGAGCATGATCAATCGTTCATCAGAAATGCCGATTACTTGATAGAGATGGGACCAGGAGCAGGACGATTAGGTGGCGAAGTAATCTATCAAGGATCGATATCCGACATCGATCAAGCCAAACAATCCGTCACCTACAAGATGATGCAAAATGATCGCATCAACCCTACAAAAAAACAAAACAAAGCAGGAACACCCTTTGGCATCAAAGGAGCATCTGCCAATAACTTAAAAGGCATCGATGTAGATTTCTTTGGCAATCAGATCATAGCCATCAAAGGTGTTTCTGGCAGTGGGAAGTCTAGTTTGATTCGAGATGTACTCTATAGTTCTTCTGTAAAAAATCGCGCTATAAACTGTACATCGATCTATGGGCTAGCGCAATTTGACGATGTGCTACTCATCGATCAAACGGCACTCACACAGAGTAGATTGAGTACTCCCCTATCCTATACCGGAATCATGGATCAGGTAAGGACTGTATTCTCAAAAACTGAGTTCGCAATAACTAAAGGATTCAAAAAAGCAGACTTTTCTTACCAAAGCAAAAATGGAAAATGTCCTACTTGCTCTGGTCACGGAAAACTAAAAACAAGTATGGATTTTATGAGCGACATCTGGCTCACCTGTGATTCATGCAAAGGCTTGCGATACAATGACGCAATCCTTGCCTGCAAATATAAAGGTAGCTCCATTGGTGAGGTATTGGATATGACCGTACAAGAAGCCATTGGATTTTTCGAAGAAGGGCTTCTTGTCGATCAATTGGATGTATTGATGCAAGTTGGCGTCGGCCATCTCCTCTTAGGACAATCTGGCAACACCTTATCAGGAGGAGAAGCCCAACGGCTAAAACTTGCCGCTTCCATGATCAAAAAACGAAAAGGCACAACTTTATATCTTTTTGATGAACCGAGTACCGGACTTCATTATTTTGATATTATCCAATTGATTACTGTCTTTCAATCAATCATAGATCGTGGAGACACGGTGCTTTTTATTGAGCATAATGGCACTTTGATTGATGTAGCGAATCAGGTTATTGGATTGGGACCAGGAAGTGGGATTAATGGAGGGCTATTGATTTAGCCATCGATTTATCCAACTATCAAACTATCAAATATTCGAGCTATCGAACGATCAAACGATCGAGGTTATATTTCCTTGAAACTGTGGCTTTATAACTTAGTCACTGTTCCAAGGAAATATTAAGTTCTTATCTATTTTTATCATTCAGAACTACAATGTAAAGGATATTAGAGTGTGCGCGTATGTTATGTTAATAAGGCACATCTAGCTTCTTATAAGTAATTCTCTACCGCTTCAGCGCGTTGCACTACATGACTTTGTAGCGCGGTAATAGCTGATTGGAAACTAGCACTATTATTCAAGAACGTAAATCCTGATCTTTCTGAAGTGGCATAAGGCTCTACTAAATCACCGTACGAAGAATACAAGAACTGTATAGTTGATGCATTAAACGGTCCATCCACAACCTCTTTCACGTATGTATCATATTTTGCTCTATACACCTCATCCGCGTATAAATATCCGATTAATGGCCATTCGCTAGATGATAAGCCCGAAAAATTAAGCGCATGCGATCCCCCCATCTTCCCCGCTTGTAATGACTCATTGTTATCCCAAGAAATCCACGTAAGTAGATTATTGTCAGGATTATTATATAGAAAGTAATTGTGTGTCATTCTTCCATAGGTATCCCAATTCTGAATCACAGTGTTAACCGCCAGATACTTTAAAAAGCTATCTGTGTCAAAAACAGCATCTAAATTAGTTCTCCAATCTGCCGAATTACTAGTTCTACTTTGATCATGTAACACAGAGAATAAATCTTCTATATCCGACCAGTCAGATTCGTCTTCATTCGTTTTCTTTTCGAATTCATCCTTATCAAATGTCCCTTCGGCGAAAGATGCTCCTGTTCCATCTGGCTTGTATAAGTTTCCCTTATCACTCGAAAATTGTGTATCAATTACTGTATCATCTACCTCTTCGACCAGTGTATATAAACCAAAATACTCCGGCCCATCACCATGATCAACATATAAAGTATAGAATGCCGTATGCGCTGCCGCCAAGCCCGCACTTCTGAATATATCACCCGCGACCTTTTCTCTTATCATTGAGTTGTCACCGAAATTGTTCTTCAGACTTAATTTCTTAAATCCATAAAATCTTTGATTATCAATTTGTGGATATTCACTTTCAAATTCATCAAAATCTAATTTAAAAGACAATTTTAAAACACCGTCGCTCCAACTACTTTGCAAACTAGAATTCCCTTTGAATCGGAGTCCAACTTTATACCATTGTTTACCATTGTAAAAAACCTCACCAGGAACAAAAATTGGATTCTCATCTGTCTCAGCTAATCCGCCTCCGCCTCCACTGCCTAATGTGCCAAAATTATTGGTCATATCATCCAGCATGCTTTGCCATCTTTCTTCTGTGATAACCATATCTAGTCTTTTGACTGTATTATCTTCAAAGACTTCATCAAAATTGGGATCAGCACTTTTAGAATGTGTTTCATCTGTCCAATCAGTAGTTGCAAACTCAGTATCATCAAAAGTAATATCAACGTCTAAATCCTTACTGCAAGAACTTACAAAAAACATCAAACCTAACATTACAGTTAAAACAGAAATAGTATTTTTCATAACTTAGTATTTTTATATTTTAAAAACTAAATACCCTTAAATAATAAAGGTATTCGCATAACTACACTTCAAATTCCCATCATCCAATTCTTCTAAACTAGACCAGAGGATAGACTCAATTTTCTTAATTCAAATAGTCACTTAACTTAGTTAAATGAACCGTTTACAATTGATTAAGTATGTGATGGTAAAGTTGTACTCACTTCTTTAGACATTTATTTTATGAAAAACATGCGGTATGCGTTCTGTTATTCTGAATAGTACGTTGTAGTATGGTTTGAGTGGGGATACGTATCAGCTATTGTCCCTTATATTTCATTAGGAGACTTGAAAATTATAATAGCAAAACGATAGAAATATTAATCTAACTTGTTTAGATCTCAGTTAGATTTTCACTGAATTAGATTAATAAAAACATGGGAAGTATCAACTTGCATTGCACTTTAGTTTATCGTTTATTATCCAATGCAAGCTTAAGGGAGTTATATAAATAACATTAATCATTAAAAACTTAATTGTTCCTTCAAAATGTAGGACTGCCTTCTTGAAATCTCTATTTCCAGACCAGAATTCATCTCTATTTTTAGTTTCCCGTTAAACCAGGATACTACTTTTTTTACATGATTTATATTAATGGTTTGTTGGCGATTCGCTCTAAAGAATACATCTTCGGGAAGCTTCTCTCCTACTTGTGCCAGTGATTTGTATATCATTGCTTTATTATTTCCAAAGAACACGCGGGTGTAGTTTCCTACAATTTCAAAAGAAGAGATTTCTCCTATTTGTACCAGCCAGCACTTCTCTCCATCTTTGATAAAGATCTTTTTATCCAACTCCAAAGTATCCTGACTCTTCTCTGCCTTAGGCGTATCACTGAATTTCTCAATGACCTTCTCTATGCTTTTAGAGAATCTCTTTTGACTTATAGGTTTCAGCAAATAGTCAAAAGCATTATACTCGAACGACTTGATGGCATATTCGTCAAAGGCCGTTGTGAATATGATTGTTGGGACATCATCTAGCATTTCTAATAATTCGAATCCGTTCTTTTCTGGCATATTGATATCCAAAAATAAAAGGTCCGGTTTAGTTTCATTGATGAGTTGATATGCATCATCTACATTTTCAGCTTCACCAATAAGATTGATCTCTTGATGATCAATGATCAGCTCTTTTAGCTCGTTTCTGGCTAGCCGAGAATCTTCAACTATGATTGCGGATAATTCTATCATGGCATTGGTATTTGTATAGTGGCGACTACCGTATTTTCGGACTCGTTCAATGAAAAAGTCGCTTTATCATTGTAGAGTAATTTTAATCGCTTTTTGATATTCTCGAGCCCAAGTTCTGTTGAGTTTTCACTGTAGGAAATTGACCCTGAGTTTACAACTTTAATTTCTAGCAAGCCAGCATTTATCTTAGATGACAGCTTTACAAAACCGCCATTTTTCAGTTTTGCTATGCCGTGTTTAATTGAATTTTCGACGAGCATTTGTATTATCATTGGTGGTATATTAATCAGTAAGGTTTTTTGATCAATATCTGTATCAAATTGCAATCTATCTTCGTACTGAATCTTGGCAAGGTCGATGTAATTTTCTACCACTTCCAATTCATCCTCCAGTGCTATAGAATCTGCATTACTCTTTGTAAGTGAATAGCGTAGGTTTTCTGATAAACTTGTCAGCATCCGTCTAGATCTTTCAACATCCTCCCTCATCAACCCTCTAATATTATTTAAGGTGTTAAACATAAAGTGAGGATTAATCTGCCCTTTTAAACTGTTTAACTGTGCTTCTCTAAGATTAGCTTCCAAAATCAATTTTTCTTGAAAAAGTTTGTTGCTTTTTTTCACGGTTACAAAGTTTTTATAGAATAGAAGCCAAAACAAAAGGATAAATCCACTGGTATAGAAAGTCATCATTACAACAGAGACAGTAAAAGACTCAAACCACAAAGAACTATCCCATAGATATGTTAATGGAAAATAAAGGAGCAACCATAAAGTAATCGTAATTAAAAAACTAAAAATGATAATTACCATTAATGATTTTAAAAAATTGATTTCAGTATTCTTCTCAAAATATAAATATAAAATTGATGTGAAAAAAGATCCTACAAAAAACCATATCACGTATTCAGCTACAAAGTAACTTATATGACCACGCTCAATAATATTTTGCATTTTCCCAAAATAAACAACACATAGAAGAATAATCCAGACAACGGGTATTAGCTTTTTTGGGTTTGTGAATTTTTCATTCATTCTTTACTATTTAAATACTATTTCAAATCACTTTATCGTCAATACACAATCTCTAATCTCCACAACTTTATCTTCAGATGACGTTGCCTCAAACGTCATTTCCACTAGATCTGCATCGCAAAAATTAGGAATAGACTCCTTCAATACTGTATGCAAATCTTCAATATATTCATTAAAATCATTGAATTTACATTTGCTTAGTCTAAAGCTATGAGAATCGCCCAAAGTTGCTTCTCCAGCCAGCTTAAAACTTAGACCAACCACACTTACATCATTTTGAACTGTCTCACAATCACAATGCTCTTTTAACACTTCTGCGATTTCGACACTGTCTACACTCTTGTCTAAAATCCCATCTAGAATTACTGTATCAAGGAAGAGAAATGTAAGCACGCCAACTATTGTTAATACGACTCCTTTTTTCATATTCTTTTGTTCTATATTTTTACAATTTTATTTAAAACATGTAATTCTCATTTCACTCTAAAAAAACATTTTCCCGAATATCCCACCTATTGACATTCCCACTTCGTAGGTATATGGCGCCACAAACACCACTGCAATTACAGCAAAAATAATATGTGCATCTCGCTTTTTTTTGTTGTTTCCTTTTGAGTTGATTTTTACTTGTTTCATTATTATGTTTTATGTTTATTTACTGCTAACTCAACAGTTAATATGTTGAGTTCTTTATTATAATCTAGTTGTATTGACTTTCTAAATTGTTTGCAATCCTGATTCTATTCCCTCCAAATCTTTATCAACCTTTTTAAAAGCCACCCATCCAAAAAGACTAATAAAAACAATAGCTATTAAGGCTCCTATTATTGCTTCAGCACTCGATCCTAGATAGAAAGATGCATACGGAACTAATGATACTATCCAACCAATCATAAAATACTTCTCATACTTTTTTCTATTATTAAGATACGTTTTGAGCTTCGAAATATTAGATGGCATCGACATGGGTGTATACGTTTTTTGTGCAACACCCTTCAATGATAAGAACTTGACACTAAACACGACTAACGCTATAGCCCCCGCTAACAAAGAGCATATAATCATTAAATTCCCTTCCGAATAAAACATCAACACGATTGATAATCCTATAAGTAAAATAGATGATCCTAATGCCATTTTGGAACCCAACAACATCATTTTAAACTGCTTCAGTTGTTTTTGAAATGCTTCTTGTTCTTTAATTTTTAATTCTTTCATGATTATTCAGTTTTGTAAATTATGTAATACCAATGTGCTTTTTAGAATTAATGCTACATTGTATAAAAAGCGCTACCTAGTTCCACCATTAATGATTTGAATATTAATGCTACAATCACTCCTGAAATGATTGAAAATAGAATTCGGCTGCCTCTTTTATTTTTGTTTTCAATGTCTTGACTCGTTTTTGCGCTTTTCATAATTCTGTTTTATTTTATAATTGATATCTCTAAGTTATTAAATGAATGTGCCAAGTCAAACAAAAATATGGTGAACGGTAATTTAGAAATGGGGAGCGGCAGTTATGTTTGTTTTAATCAGAAAAAGCGATAAAAGGTCTCATCAAAATATCACAAATGATAAGACCTAAATATCAATTTTATTTTAAATGCTGTGCAAAGAAACCCATCATCGTCTTGTACAGTTCTATTCTGTTTTCTTCATGCGCAAAACCATGGCCTTCGTTGTATTTTACCATATATGGCACATCGATTCCTCTATCTCTTATGTTCTTTACTATTTGATCAGCTTCGTCGATGTTTACACGAGGATCATTTGCTCCTTGGACTACTAAAAGAGGCTTTACTATCTTATCCGCATGCAATGCTGGCGAAATATCATCCATAATTTGCTTCTCTTCTGGTATATTAGGATTGTACCATATTTCATGCATTAAGGCTCTATACTTTTCCCAATATGCCGGAAAGGTATTCATGAATGTATTCAAGTTCGAGACACCTACATAATCTACGCCGCACACATACAATTCTGGAGTTTTTGTCATACCTCTCAACACTGCGTATCCACCGTGACTGGCTCCATAAATAGCGATCTTATCTTTATCTACCCACCCTTGATCAATCGCATATTGAATACCATCTTCAACATCATCCATTACCTTTCTTCCAATTTGCTTAAAACCTAGCTTGAGGAATTCCTTTCCATAACCACCTGAGATTCTAAAATTAACTTGAAGTGTGGCATATCCTCTACTTGCAAACAATTGATTCTCTCCTAAAAAACCCCAAACATCTCTTACTCCATGTGGGCCTCCGTGAGGTACTACAACCATAGGAACTTTGGACCGGCTGGCTTCTTTCGGTAGCGTAATGTATCCGTTAAGAGTAACTCCATCTCTACTCTTAAATTGAATAGGTCTCATTTCGGCCATATCTGATTCCTCAATCTTTGGCAATAGTTTATATAATAATTTGATTTCGTCTTTTTCTACGTCGTAAGTATAGTACTCACCAACAATTTTATCACTCGTCACAACTATCAGATAGATAGACTCATCATCTGATTTACCAGTTGCATAAAATGATCTATCTCCAAACTCTTTTTTAAGTCTATTTTGTACACTCTTATATGTATCACTAATTGGAACTACGTTATATTTTTCTCCAATATATACTACATAATCTAGTTCGAAGTTTCGTTTTCTAGAGGTCCCTAATGAAGACATATCATAGTTCTCATTCTTATAAATGGTTCTAATCTTTCTATTTTCTTTAAGATCGTATAATTGAATTTCAGATTTATCCGAATCTAGATTACTAATCACATAGGCGTCATGGGGATCTTCTGTCTCATAATTGAGATCCAATATTCCAAATCCATCTCCAAGTTGAGTCGTATGTAGCGTTTTGAATTTTCCATCTATTTTATATTCTAGAGATGATTCAGTACCATTGACAATTCTACTTAGTGCTCTGAGATTTCCTTCTTTATCAAAAATGTAATCTACAATAGGATCTCCACCTTCTTCGATAGTATATAACTTTTGAATATCTCCCGTGATTATGTTCAGCTTATAAGGTTCTTCTAGCTGTGGATTATCTTTGTTCATTTGCACTATTACATGCTCCTTGTCTTCTTTGAGATTTGTTTTCAAGCTCACTTTCACATCCTTGTAAGGTGTCAACTCTACATTGTTACTTCCATCTATATTCACTCCAAAAAGGTGGTAGTTTTCGTTTCCTCCTTTATCTTGTAAGTATAGAATTCTGTCGTCACTGGCCCAGTAATAACCCGCAAGTTTGTCTTCTTTCTCTTCGACAATTACTGTTTCAGTATTGCTGTTTATGTTCTTTATATAAAGGTTACTTTTTCCTTCATCTGTCCTTTTCAAATAAGACATGTATTTCCCATCTGGAGATAACTTAAAATAATACGCATCAGGAGTTTGAAAAAAGTCTTCTACAGAATACTTATTGGTTTCTGTTTCTAATGCAGCTATTTTTGCTAGCTCTTCTTTAGTAGAAGGCAATGAAATATCTCCTGGTTTTGTCTTTACCGTTTTTACCAAATCAAAAGGATAATCTTGCCCCATTTGACTATACGTTCCTTTCAGCATATCTCCTTCCAGCTCACCTACATACTTCAGTTTGTATTTCGCTGATTCTATCGTTAGAATATTATTATCGAATGAAGTGTTCTCCAATGGGATTTCCATTGCTCCTTGCATGGGTACGTCAAAATTAGACGAGTATGTCCCGTTAGACTCGGTGATATTAAAACTCATTTCCATTTTAGTGCCTTGTACATCCAATTCTCCTTTCCAAGAACCAGAAATATCTTGTGCGCTTATTCCTGTTGCAAATAGGAAAACTAACATTATCAATGTCCATGTAATCTTTCGTTTGTTAATCATCATACTCTTTAAGTTTTGATAGTCCGTAATTATATATTTCGAGACAAATATATTCGGCCGATAGAAGACTTAAAAGCAAATTATGATGAACGGTAGTATGATGCTCGTTAACGGTAAAAACAAAAAAGTGCCTGTTGAATAGATCAACAGACACTTAATATTTAATCGATTATCAATATAGTATAGAGTAACAAGACCGTATAATAGCTCACCTTTTATATCACCAAACTACGTTTTAATCAATTTATTTACAATAATTCCATATCAAACCTTTAGGGGTATAAGCTACATTCCAACATCTTCTATTTAAAGAATATCTATATACTGAAGTTTAATAATTTGAACTGAATATTATTTAAATGTGTAACCCACGGTTACAAATCTAATGTTGTTAAATAAAGCCTGAATCCCATGTGATGTAACTGGTTCTAGCTCGTTGAATTCTAATATATTAATAACATTATAAAATGATTCTACTTCAGTTATTTTCTGATTAAAATAAGCAACTTCAATTCCAGTTTCCAACCCAATACTAATACTACTATTGAAATAATATTTAATACCAAAAAATGGATTTACTCCTGTTCTAAGTACTCTTATTAATCTATCTGTTGTGCTAACATAATTGTTCGTAACTCCACCAATTTTCCCATTAGAATAATCATCATCAGCTCTTGTATAGTTTACGATTCCATCAACTCCATAGTAATGAACAAAATCCTTATTCATTGTCTGTTTTTCAAACCCAATTCCCAATTGTATATCTATAGAATTAGACGGATGAATTACGGACGATTGATTATTATCAGTATCTCGATTTGGATCAGGTGTAATTGTGAATTGGTTCTCAAATGCTCCCATAAACCGAAGTAATTGGATAGAATTCACGGCAATCTGTTTACCTGTCTGATATTTTTTTTGTAAATAATTGTCGCACCTCCAAGACCAAAAAGAAAGTCTTTTACATCAACTTCCAAGTGATGTTTGTTCTTTCGTATTTCAGAAAGCTCTACTCCGTACTTTTTCTCCTGTGAAAAAGAGATTGTTATAGCGAAGATAATTAGGGCAAATGTTAGTGTAAAATTTTTCATGGTTTATAATTTTGTAGTGAGTAAAAAATATCCAAAGTTTTGACCCCCCCACCGCAAGCGGATGGAATAGTCGCCATTTTTTTTTGCTATCTAAAGATCGGAAATCAGATCTTTTTTGTGATAAGGCGTTTTTATGCAAAAACATCTTTTTTATGACCCCGACGCAAGCATCGGAGAATTTAAGTATCAAATAGTACTCAAGCTGAATAGAGACAAGACATAAAATCCCTGCCTATCCAATTGAAAGTCAACGAATAAAGTATATAGTTGCAACCTTATACAAACACAACACAAGTGATTTATCGATATATCAATGAAGGTGAATTCAGTGATTGTGTAATTGATTCTAATATAAATCAAAAAAAATAAAAAGACAGCCGTTTCTTGAAAACAGAAGCTATTTTAACAAGAGCATAGGAACAGTTATCAAATATTAACACTAAATAATATTTGAACATTTTAATTTAAGTAATTGGTAAATAACAATAATCCTTGATAGCCGACTCAATCGATTCGGCTATCAAGGATCTTAGGAAGTAAACATTTGGTTAAACTTAGAGAACTAAAGAAAATTGGTTCACTATCTCCAATCAAATACTCGCTACAAAATCGGAAAAAACCTTCTTATGAAGATCAAGATCCATATTATGAGAAAGTGATGCACGTACTATATAATCTTTATCGCCTTCTTTCGTGGTTCCTTGTGTTGATGTTGCAGGTATAGTCCAGTAACATCCTTTTAACTGCCCGTAGCTTACACAGAACTTACTCTCATTCGGAATTTCTGTGATCATAAGATTGATCAACTTAAGGTTCAGTGCTCTTTTGTACGTTTCTCTCTCTGCATCCGTATCCCCTTTAGTCGGCAGATCCAATGAAAATACAGATGGCGTAAATCCTTCTTTGGCCAATTCTTCTGACACAAAGTTGATTTTGGCTCCTGGTAAAGTATCGTTGATGAAGGTTACAAACTCACGCGTGTTCTTGTATGCATCGTGGATTCGTTGTATCATGGATGGCATTTGCTTGGCCAATATATCATATTGTAGAGCTGTAGCCTCGTTATCACAAAGCGCTAGATGTAATTCTATTCTTTCCATCAATGAGATCGTTTGCTTGTTTCCAACACAGTATCCGGCTGTACATTCTCCACCACTTGGAAACTTAGATCCACTTGCAAAAGAAATAGTCCTAACCGTTGATAGTATCTCTCCCTCTCCCAAAAAGTGAACATTAGGGCAGAATGTTTGATCTAAGATAAAAACTGGATCGATCGCCACTTCACCACTTGCCGTTTTTCGGACTGTACTTAAGGCTTCCTTTAATTTTATAAGATCTGGAACTTCGACTCTAGGGTTTGTTGGAATCTCTGCAATGATATACGGCACAGCATCTTCATCAGCAATTTTGGCTAATACAGTATTAATACTCTGTACCATATCATTATCACCATCAACCGCTAGATCTACTACTTCCACATTGTCAATACATGCAGCAACTCGTCTCGCTTGATCATTAGTACCTCCATAACAGTTGGTCGGAACTATGATTTTGATCGCCTTCCCTTTATGTACTTCTAGTGCATCATGGATCAATCCCATCAAAATCGCGTATTGAATAGACAGTCCACTAGAAGCGACTAGAGGTTTTGTTGTTGTACCCGTAACTTCATTGATAGCGTTAAGGACTTTTGTTTTACTTAACTCTGTATTATTGATGTTAGTATCAATAGCCGTCTTTTCTATCATTGCTTTCAACGCAACAAGAGAATTGGCTGGTGTCATCGCAATCGTCTCTCTTCTTCTTACATGTTGGATATCCGAGATATAGTTTTCATTCTGTGCACCATTTATCAATAATACACTGCCTAGATTGGCATGCAAGCTGACATAGAAATCAATGTTATCATTAAGATCAAAAGAACCGATAGTATCTTGTTCTGAAATAAAAACAGTACTTCCTTCATTCCGATAGCTATCGGAAGTAGTAACATCTTCGACCTTATCGACTTTCTCTAATTCGAATTTGTATCCATAGACGTTTTCTATGATCGCCGCATCGAAACAATCTGGCAACGACCCAGTATAGACGATTCTCGTCTTTCTATTCTCTAATAAGTTCTTTCTTAGTATTGCCAAAACGGGAATCGTCTTGGAAGAAAAGCTGATTACATTATTTGCGTTCTGATTATTTAACTTAGCAATCCCCCACTCTAATACACAAGATAGTGGATGGCCCAATCGAATATAATCATACGCGGTAGGCAGTTCGTTCAATGCCGATGCCCCAGAATTATTATCATTAAACAATACTTCAAACTGTTCTAAGAATTGGACTTTTGCCAATTTCTCATCGTAAATATCTAGCCTATGGGTTGTTATACTCAACCAGCCAGTTGGCATATTATCTAGAACGTCTTTTATATAATTCAGCATTTTATTGTCTTCCATAATTTTCTTCTTTAGCTAGGAGCCGCAAGATACGCTAATTAGATTTTCCTAAAAGCGCAGGAAGTTCTTTTTGTTGAAGTTCTGGAAGTTAAACAGACCTCGGAGGTTTTCGAAACCTCCGAGGTCTTTATGTTTCTTATCGAAATTATTTTACAATTCGTTTTACGACCTGACCTCCATTTACTGTTGTAATTACAACATGATAGATACCAGAATTAATATTGCCCATATCGAGATTAAAGTAATTAGAACTCACGTCAACGCTCTTGATTTTAGCACCCTTAATATCAAAGACTTCAATCATAGAAAGTGGATCTTCTGAATCAATCGTTAGAAAATCAGTTACCGGATTAGGATACACTTTTATACTATAGTCCTCAATTTCATTTACATCTGTTATGACACAACTACCTACTACATAAGTATCTTTATTGTCAGCATTATTTCTTTCCACTTCTCCTGGGTATGAATATGTATAGTAGAAATGTATCAATGTTCCTTCATCCGCATTGATCGCAAAAGGCTGATTTGCTGTCACATTATACCCAGGCAAAGAACTCGGATTAGTACCATAGTAAAGGATACATGTTGGTGATCCTACGTTCGGCCCTGAAGGAATGAATGTTAGACTAGGATTAGTATCATCGTCAGAAAATTCATATGAAAAATCCGCATTGTGAGAGACTCCAAAACAAGAAGGCGCTTTATCGATCGTAATAAATACAGTTTCTGAGATTTTGCTTGCTCCTTCATTGTCTGTTGCAACTGCTTTTATATTGTAATCACCTACATCAAAGGCGTAGTTTAGCGTATAAGGTGACTCCGTGTCAGTGCCTATCTCAACTTCGTCTACTAAGAAGGTTACATTGTCAATCGTCCCATTTGCATCCGTGGCTGCTGCACTAAGTGTTACTGATTCCCCCTCTAAGAAGTTAGATCCGTCTTGAGGTGATGTCAAAGTAATATTCGGTGCGACATTAGACTCACTACTTATGATTATTTGCACTTCGTCATGATCAAAATATGTTCCGTTGCTTACACGCAAATTAAACAGATAAACACCTTCATTAAGATTCGTAATCTCTGGTGACACATCATTGATATCGTCATATATTACTGTTGACGGACCATAGATTTGAGACCATTCATAAGTGATTGTACTCCCATCAGGATCAAGACTTCCAGATCCATCAAGACTCGCACTCATCAATGAAGCCAACACTACTTGATTCTCTCCAGCATCTGCAATTGGCTGACTATAGCCTAACTCTGATTGATAATCGAATGTAAGTGTGCCTAAGTTAACTTCTCCATTTTCGAAATACAATCTTAAGATTTGTTCTCCACTTTTGAGTGAAATATTATCAACCGTATGCGTGATATAATCATTCCAACCTCCAGTACTTGATATTGCTATATCTTCGGATACTTTCTCACCATCCATCAATACATAAAATGGACCACCACCTGCAGAATTATCACATGCTACTCTTACTTCCATAGAATAAACACCCGAAGTCGCAACATCTACACTATATTCTAACCACTCTCCTGATGATATATACTCTACGACATTTCCTTCATTGTTATTGACAAATACATCTACATATTCATCCGGTCTGTATGTTCCTTTATTATCAAGTGACGAATCATTATAACTAATCCCTTGCCCTTTTCCACCTTCATAATAATCAAACGACCCTGGACTGATTTCCCCTGGAATAGCAAAGTGCTCTCCGAGAAACGGTCTTTGATCTCCAACGACAACTGTCACAATATTCGTAACATTAAAATTATCCTCTGTATATAATCTAGCATAAAACCCATGTGACCCGAGTGATAAGTTACCCGCAGTGAATGGGCTAACATCTGTAGACTCTCCGATCAACGTATTCCCATCGTAGTATTCTATTTTGGTTGGTGTTCCACTAGTGACCTCGACCAATAGATCGACACTGCCGCCTGCATATGCTCTATCAAAATTCGATGTCAACTCCCCTCTTATATCAGCATCTTTGCTTGTAACCATCGTTCTAGCTGGCACTTGAAGTTCATATCCATCTGAAAATGTGACAACGATAGCCTCGTCCGCATAATTATTAGCAACATAAGTAAGCGCTCCATCTTTATTGAATACCGATGCTAGCGGGTGATTTGATGTTACTGTTATATCTACTTCTCCTAGTGCATTCATCGCATGCAACCAATGATATGTTTGTGCATCTGAGATTCCAAATTTCAATTCTCGATTAGGATTAGAATCGTACAATGCAATCGCCGCCTCTGGATCTATGAATGCTTGAAATGACCAATACACATCATGCCATAGGTTAGGATTCACCTCATTGTTAAGGATGCCTGTATTCTCAGATATTTCGTCCCATAGTTTTTGGATGTATGATTTCTGATGTCCCAAGTAGAGAGAACCACCATGGATCGGGTATAATTCGATACCATAAGATGCTGCAATATCCGAAGTCCAGAATGTCCCATTATCATAGCTATTCCCCCAGATTCTTGATACTAGACTGTACTCCTGTTCTGGACCAAAATTCCTTTCATTTACATCCAACCAATATTCTTCGATGGCTGTCTGCTCTGTTGTGTAAAGATATATTCCTAGGTCCCGGATTTCGTCATTACCTGTCACACTTCCCCAGTGGATCAACGAGGAGTTGAACTGCATACTTTCAGAAGTAGACTCTTGATCATTTCCTTGTGGAAAAGTTGCAAATCCGTTGGCCCAACAATGACCTGCATATGGACTGAAATTTCTCAAATATGGAAATAGCTCATCTTCTCTATCGTTACTCGCTGCATCTCTAACCAAAAGGTTGATCATAGGCCCCCATTCATCTGCCCATCCCGGAGAAAACTGCTCCAAAAACGACGCTGCATGGATAAAGTATCCCCAATGAAAATGATGATCATTGATATTAGAATCCTGACCATGCCCCGCTGGATATCCCAACAATGCCGACCAATCATCATTATAGTAAAACAAAAAAGCGACTTCATTTCCATTGATCTTTAGCCAGTCTTCTAGTCTTTCCTTTATCGTTGACACCATTTTATCTCTTGCCTCAGTGTCACCCATAAGGTCAGCAACTCTAGCTGTCTGGATTAATCGATTCATTACTTGGCCTTCATTGTATGAATCCGTCCACGTGGCTAAACCATCGTTCTCTATGCTGCTTATCTTTTCCGTAAGAAGCTGTGGATTGAATCCTTCACTGCAGAAATCCACATATGGTAGGGTCGGTAATATTCCGTAGAATGTGTTTTCCGTAGAGAATGTATTGCTATTCACTACTTTGATCTCTCCTCTTATTGAATTGTAAGTTGCTACATTAGGATTCGGCGAATCATCAGATAAATGCGCCCATTGATGAGGCAAGAGCCCTTGAAGTAATCTAGTTTCTTGTCCTTCTTTTATTTCTACTTCAACTTCGAAATCTGTTCTCATGATCGATGTCGCTTCATCAAATTCAAAATCAGCTGTTGTGTTGGTCGGAAATACAAAAGCATGTGCTCTATAAGAACTAGCAATCGCCGAAAGGTCATTTGAAGCATTAGGTAGAAAGGCCATTGACCAATAATCATTTCCAGCTAAAGTCGAGGTATATGTATTTCCTGACTTCTGCCATGTACTTCCCGATGGTGCAAAAACAGCAAAATCAGCTCCATAATGAGCATCTTCAATAATCAGTGTTTCATTTTCGATCGTTACGGTTCCTTCATTGACAGATATCTCAACAATGTCATCTTGATTTTTTTCGAAGTAGATAAACGGCATTCCGATACCTGAAGTCGCCTTCATATTATGATTAGAGTTTTGCCAATCCATTGTCATTGTCCAGTCCGAAAAATCAGAAACATTTGCAGCACCTGCATTAAGTCCTGTAACACCCACTGTGATCGGTTGCTGATCATCGATAACTCCACGAGGAATATAAGTTACAACTAATCCTTCATTCACCGTTTTGAGTGTGTAGGGATAAGTGAATAGATTACTTACATGATTTTCCTTCACTTTACTAGACCACCAATCGTTTGTTGGGACAGGTTTTGTCGCTGCCTCACCAATCGTGAATGGCGTACCTGAAGGAAATCCATTTCGCCCAGCTTCATCCGTACCTGGAAACTGAGTCGTATAACTTCCACTTCCCACATCGATAATCTGGGCATCCATTGGAAGTCCTAAAATCAAGAAAGTCGCAGCAATACAATAAGTTACGATTGACTGTTTCAATTTATTCATTTATTCAGTTTTAATAGGTTAACAATGCGAATCAAATATTCGGCGAAGTAATTGGTTACACCATAATTTCAGCTCAATAATAACCCTAAAGAGTACATTTTCATAGAAACCAGGTACATCATAACTACATCATATTTAAATAGTTAATTACCCATAGATTGCAAAAAGCTTAAGAAACAACAAAAAGCCTCTCATTTACAACCACTTATGACATCAATGAATGAAACCTTGTAGCAATAATAACCACAGCACTTTACAACTTCTATTATTGAATAGCGTATTATTGATTACAGTTAAGGAAGACTAACAAAAAATAGTCTTCCAAGGTTTTCTAAAAAATTATATTGATAATAAGCTTTCAAAACAACACAAGCGCCTAAGACTTTTAGGTGCTTGTGTTTGTTTATTTAGCCTTTCAAAAACCGTTCTCCAACAAACACTTTACAAGGATTACCTCTCTCTATTTCAATTTGAGAGATCCATTGATTTTCATCTTGCATTTGTTTGGCCTGCGTTCCTTGATCGGCAATTTTCGCATTCAACTTATCCCAAGCCTTCTTTTTATTTTGATGCTGGGATTTACCATCCGAAGATGTTACAATAAGTCCTGATCCTTTATGGATTAGTCGGACTGCTGTCTCTACTTTATTACGATGTTGACCGCCAGGGCCAGATGCTCTATAGTATTGACATGTTACATCTTGGTTTTGGAACTCATTGCTATCTTCCATATCGAATAGTTCAGATTTGATGTACCAATTTTTCCGCTTATTATACTTCCGAACTGGGCTTTGACTAATCCATTGCATTGTGCCTACCCATGGCTTAATCAATGTATTGTCTGTCGTCTTCACTTCAAAGATGATCGTCTCTATCGATTTTTTCGCCCCTCCTTTTTTCAGAGAGGTAACCTCGTATGCTACTTTGTGTCCATCCAAGTACTTCTTGAATTTATCTGTTATGCCTTTCACTGCGAGTGCGCACTCAATCGGCCCTCTTCCCGCTGTAAACATTATTTGTATTCTATTATTTTTCATATTATTTTGCTCTATCCATTCTTACGATTCTAGGAGTAAACTTCCCGATCGTTGTTACTAATTCATTTTGGAATGACATCACCTGCGACAAGCTTTTGTATGCATAAGGTGATTCATCTAATGCTCCACCAATTAAGTGTACATTTTGCTGTTTCAATTTCTTTCTCATTTCACTATTTGTAGTTTTTGATATGGTTTCTTTTCGGCTGCACTTTCTTCCAGCACCATGAGATGCTGAATTTATAGAAGCCTCATTTCCCAAACCTTTCACGATAAATCCAGGGTCTGTCATAGATCCCGGAATAATTCCCAGTACATCTTTCCCCGCAGGTGTAGATCCTTTTCGGTGTACAATCCTCTCATTTCCGTCCACCATCTCTTTCCATGCGAAGTTGTGGTGATTTTCAATCTTAGTCAATGGCACCAATCCCATCTCCTTTGCTACGTTCTTATGAATCTGATCATGGCAAGCACTGGCAAAATCTCCTGCGAGATTCATCGATTCCCAATACTCCGCACCATCATCATGATCCATATCTAGCCAAGCTAGATGTCTCATATTATACGGTAGCCTGGACTGCCCCTTTGCTAGATCAGAATAGTGTTTTGCTATGCTTGCACCGAATCCTCTAGATCCAGAATGAGCAAGTAACCCTATGTATGTTCCCGCAGACACACCTGCAACTTCATCGTCCTCCATCTCCACGATCCCCCACTCTACGAAGTGATTCCCAGAACCCGATGATCCTAGTTGTCTTGCCGCTTTAGATTTCAATCTCTTAAGCAATGGTGTGGAATGAAATACGTCCCGATCAAGAAATTCATGTTCCTGTTTAAAACCAACTATTTTGCTGATCCCAAATGCAGTATTGTTGATAATAGATTGCTTGAACTTGTGCTCATGCATTTTGAAAAATCGTTCCGTCACATCATAGATGGTCAGACTCATACGACAGCCTATATCCATTCCTATCGCAAAAGGAATCACTGCGTTATCAACAGCAAGCACTCCGCCGATGGGCAGTCCATAACCTAAGTGGCTATCTGGCATCATTGCCGCTTTCTCCACCACAGGCAGCTTCATCGCTGTCTTCATTTGTTGATAAGCATTTGCCTTTATCAATGGTCTGCCAAATACATTCAATTCTACTTCTCTTTCATTAAGAGCTATGACTGAATTATCCTCTTCGATCGGTTCATAAAACTCGTGAGCGATCTTGCTCAATACTGGATCATCTATGTATTTCTCTGGATTTTCTATTATGTCTTTTATTACTTCTATTCGTTCTTCATTTGTATTATGTTTATAATGTTTGTTTAAGATCACTAATGCGATCGATATTATTTTATCAGAATTGATATTCAATTTTCTGAGATCTTTACTTTTTAATTTGTGAGCCATGTGGCGTTTGTTTTTATTTATTATCTCGCATTTTTTAATGAGTAAAATCGATCATATTAATGATGATTTTGCTGAATCGCTGAATCGCTTGATTTGCTGAATCGCTTTATGATGTTGACATAAAGTTCTCATTGTATCTTAAAAAATGCATAGGTATGTTAGGCCTTTCTAGTGCATCTA
>CALKXE010000047.1 GCA_938003955.1 uncultured Saprospiraceae bacterium
GTATTGACGTCCGCTACTTCAAAATTGATAATGTCATCAAATGGATTAGGATATACATTTACTGCATTAGACAGTTTAGTATCTAAGGTGTTAGATAAGTATTTGGATTTAACGTGTAGCAAGTTAAACTCTGAATAAGCCTGAAAATCTTCGAAAGCACCTATTTTTCCAAAGGCTATAAATTCAACTTTTAGCATATCAGAGTTGCTTAAGGATAGCGTATCTATATCGATTGTTTTGACGGTGTAGTTTGCCTCTTTTTGTTTCAGGCTATCGGTATAGACAATAGTGTTAGACGAGTCATATATATTGACGACACATGCTCCTTGATCAAATATGCTATCACATTTTGATAGGTATTCTATTTTTACAAGATTATATGTTGATATGGTTTGGCTTATGATGCCGCTATAGTGACCATCTATACCTTGATATGTTGTGGTTAGTGAGACACCTTTGTCACCATTGACGGAGATTTCAATATTAGGAGTAGTTGCAAATCCACCGATAATATTTTCGTTGTTTGTGTCCCAATCTTCTAAGTCTTCATATGGTTGACCCATATTGCTTGTGGTAGTCCAGTTATCAAATTCTTCATTTAATATTTGAGCATATTGTACATTGGCATAAGCCAATAAGGCCAAAAGGAGTATCGTTTTTTTCATACGTTTTGTTTTGATATTAGATAATACTGCGCCGTATATAGAGATAAGATAGCTTATTCTATTTTTATTGGCTACAGCCGAATAATTAAAAATATAGTCTTGTCGTTATGGAGTACTTGCGTTCCAACAACTACTGTGCTATGAGTATGGATTTGATATCGATAGAGCTGCCTCAGCTATATATAGTTACGGGATCAAGCACTTATTTGCCTAAGCGCTTTAATCTTACTTTTGGAGAAGGCATCTTTCATTTTTAGATATTGAGAGATCATGTCAGATTGCTCTATATTATCAACTTTCCAATGGCCATCCACTAGCTGAAATGTCCAGACGGTTTCTACATCTTTATAACCTTTCATTCCTTCTATTACGGAGGAGTCTTCGACCTTGGTCATATAGTCTTCTATCTCTGCGGTGATGGCATACATTACTCTTGATTTGTTGAGCTCGGGATCATCAGATAGCCTCAGGTGTATGGGCTGTAGTTTGATTATTTTTTTAATATTACAGATATTGATGAGCCCTTTACTTGCCCATTGGTCTAGAAATACGGTCTGTTGATTTTGACGATACCAGTGAGTCATATATGCATCGCTGTCCGCTACGTTCTGATCTGACCAGGCTCTATGCACCTGTTGAAAAATATTGCTTACACGGTTTTTAAGACTCACCTCATCAAATAAGTCGTAGTTGACTTTCGATAATGCTTGCAGTTGTTTTTTGGTCTTTTGGACAGCAATATACTTTTGGTAGAGATAGTGTAGTATGAATGGAAAAAAGATGATCGTCAAGATGATGGCTACGATCTTACCGGCAGGGCTGCTAAATACTGCTTTGGCTATCTGGCCTCCTGGTCCTGCAAGTGCCACGGAGATATGCATTATTAGGACTAGTAACGTCAGTATGATTCGGTTCATTTATAGTTCTTTAATGGTATTAATAATGTCTAATGTACCCATAGTTACTTTGTAAAAACCACATTATTATAAGGGTTTTTATACCTCTTGTAGAGTTGGTAGATTGTGTACCCCGCAGCGATGAGAGCTATTATTACTATACCAGTCTGACCGATGGTGTCTATGATCATCTGTACCATGATACCTTTACCTTTGTTGGCGCTTGTATCGTTGGCTAGTTGGCCAGTGCCTACCATAGGCATCAGGAATATACATCCAACAGCGATCATTATTAGATACAATATTTTCGGAGCGATCACCTTCAACATACCTTCTTTAGATTCTGACCTATTCAACTTGACGATGCTGCCTAGTGTCTCGCCAAATTGGTTGGACAGTTGTTCTTGATCAAAATCTAAGGTCATTTTTTTAATCTTATCCTTCTCATTTGTAAATATGAGTTTAACAGATTTTGTGGCTTCGTTAAATGTTATTTTCTTGATAGACGTCAGTGGGTACTTCATTGCATGTCGCATCATACCCGTATTTTCTAAAGCTTGCGCAAATGCTTCTACCGACTTTTCTTTTTCATAGCTTATCCAGAATTCTGTGTCAGTAATCATGATTGATTTCCACATCTTGTTGGTAAGGATAAATATTTGATTGATCATTTTTTTTGATTTTATCTCAATATAGTGATAGCATTACAAAGGTGCTGCAACATCTTGTTCATTTTGTATAGAGGTATATATTATAGGAATTATGTGCCTTATGGCGTATTATTAGTCTAGTCGTCAGATGGCATATCAGTAGACAATAAAAAGCCGAAATAAACAATCCAGTTTATTTCGGCTTCATTATTCATATATATAATTGGCTTCTATATCTTAATCAATTTAAAATATCCTTTCAACTCAGGACTTGAGCACTTGGCGATATAGGTACCAGGAGCATATTCCTGCAATGAGATGATTGTCTTTGATGCACCTGTGGACCTCGCTATTTTGTTGGTTTCTATTAGTAGGCCTAGGTTATTATAAATCTCAATTATTATATCATTCGATGTATGGAAATCCGAATTGAGTTCGATTGTGATATTATC
>CALKXE010000048.1 GCA_938003955.1 uncultured Saprospiraceae bacterium
CTGTACAGTCTACACATGCATTGAAGTTCGGATCCGTGGGTTCTAGACACATACCGCAATCATCTATTACTGATGTTCCGTTGATTATTCCTGCACAATCTACACATGCATTGAAGTTTGGATCCGTCGGTTCTAGACAGATACCGCAGTCATCTATTACTGATGTTCCGTTGATTGTTCCTGCACAGTCTACACATGCATTTAAGTTTGGATCCGTGGGATCTAGGCAGATACCGCAATCATCTATTATTGATGTCCCGTTGATTGTTCCTGCACAATCTACACATGCATTGAAGTTTGGATCTGTGGGTTCTAGACACATACCGCAATCATCTATTACTGATGTTCCATTGATTGTTCCTGCACAGTCTACACATGCATTGAAGTTTGGATCTGTGGGTTCTAGACACATACCGCAATCATCTATTATTGATGTCCCATTGATTGTTCCTGCACAGTCTACACATGCATTGAAGTTTGGATCTGTGGGTTCTAGACAGATACCGCAATCATCTATTATTGATGTTCCATATGGTATACCTGCACAATCTTTACAGTCTGGATCTATAAAAATCTCCACTGAGGTTACTACCGTACATTCAGCGGTATCTGTTACTGTCAAAAAGTAACTTCCACTTTCGACAAAAGTATTCATTGATGAATCTGGCATGTTTCCCCCACTCCATTGGTAATCATTACCTCCAGAAGCAATTACCGTAGTGCTCTCACAGGCCATTGAGTCTTGATCTATTGAGACTGTAAATAATGGTGGATTTAGCCCCCAAGTTATGTTGGTATAATACTCATAAGTACTAGAATAAATGGTTACACATTCAAAGTTTCCTGGAAATAACAATATGGCATATCCTTCTTCACCTATTATTGTTGTATCGTTTATAAAATTCATCCCACCACCATCAAAAATAGGTATGTACGGCAAAGACAACCCAAGAGAAACAGGCGCTCCGGGACTACCTAAAGAAGATAATAATAGAACTGGATTAGAAACTACTTCTGAAAAACACATTGTTGTTTCTCCGCCTAATCCCGCAGTCCATGTTGTTCTTGGAACAGTAGAATTTGGTACAGGACGGCTAAATGCATCGAATTTAGAATGATTAAATATGACTGGAGTTGAGTTGAAATTATAGTTTGCTGTCATCTCCACAGAAATAGTTTGACTGCTTTGCATAATCGTTCCAGTTGCACTAGTTCCAGAAAAATCATTCCATATTGCCCAAACATAATCTTGCTCACATTGTCCAGTTCCATCTGTTATCATCAAAATCGAGACAAACAAGGTGACAAAAAATTTATAGACTCTTATTTTATTGAGAATTTCCATAATTCATTATTTTTTATAAATCGATGGTATTAATCAATAAAGCTTCTTCTTATATTTAATCCTCCACCGAACCCTTGATAATGCTCACTGACACTACTAGATGAATCTAAAGATGACGATAATTGGAGCCAGTAATTCAATGATATGCCTATCGATACGTTCGATGTCAAATGATGGTTTAATTTCAAACCTATATTTGTACTATTGACAAAATTACTATTATAAATTCCTTGCAAATTAAGTTGATCTTGGTCTAATAGTATTTTATCCTCTGCATACGATCTACCAAAATATTGATGACTGACATTAAGGTTATAAGACATCAATAACTCGGCCTCCATTCTATTCCAAGATCTAGAATAACTGACCTCTAAAGGAATATCAATATATAGTCTTCTAATTGGTGTATGATAATTGGTACGTTCTATTTTTGTACCTGTGAGCACGCCTTTCGTGAACGTCTTAATACCATTTACAGTTACGAATTTCGCAGAGTCAGAAGGCATCGAATAAGGAGTCTTTGTCTCTACAGTTGCATCATACCATTCGGAAACTTGTCTGGCAATTATGCCTGAACCAATTCCTATCCCTGATTGATGTCTATACTTTAGAATTGTGCTAAATTGAAATGACATAGACGAGGATTTGCTTTTCTTATGCAATTCACTCCAAGAAGTTACCAACGGATCTTTCTCAACAGTTGCATTACTAGTCTGCAAAAAATGTAACGAAACATCTAATTCCAGTTTATGCTTCTTATCAACATCATCTTTCTTATCAATATCAGTAAACTTAGTCAATGACGGAATTACGGACAATGAAGCGAAACGGATTTCAAAATTCTCATTTTCTATCTTAGAGTATGATAATGTAGGGACTGAAGCAATTTTCAATATGTGCCCAATATCTCCCATACTATTGATTGCGCTCTGTCTTCCATATGCAATACTAGAAACAGAAGAGGTTTCTATACCATCATACGCTTCCTTTTGTAATGTAATACCAATTATCGTAGATCTTTTTGATTCATGATCTTCATCTTTGAAAACGGATACATCCATGCTTTCATAAGACTTCAAATCTGTAATCGTATTACTGTTATCAATCGTTGTGAGTTCATTGTGGTTTTGAATCGACTCCCCATCTTTATTAGCTTTTAGGGTATTATTATCTAATATTAGGGGAGTCAATACTGGGGTTGTGTTCACAGGACTTGTATTTTTGGATACATTCTTAGTGCTAAAATTATTTACTTGTAATGATTCATGATCTTGCATAAAATGAAAATAAGCACCAATCAATAAGATACCCATCATAGTAAACCATAACCATATAAACCTTCTTTTCTTTTTTGGTTTTTCAAGCCTACTTTCTATAGCATCCCACATGGAATCCTCATCAAGTGAGACCTCTTGCTCTCTCCTAACTTTTTTATATAGCTCTTTCAACTTCATTGTTTTTTATTTTATTCCATTTACCATAAAAAGACTTTTTAGCCCTATACAATTTTACTCTCGACAACTCTACACTGATCTCAAGTAAATCGGCTATCTCCTTATGACTGTAATCTTCATAAAAGAAAAGTTCCAGCATAATTCGATTCTCATCATCAAGATTATTTATGACATCCGTCACATCTTCAAGTTCTAATTTATTGAATAGATTAGAGTCAACAGTGGCATCAACAATATCCAAAGAAACTTCAACTTGAGTAAATTGGACTTTTTTCTGTTTTCGAAGTAATCCTATTGCCTCATTGACTGCAATCCGAGCAATCCAAGATTTGATATTTCCTTTAGCCGGATCATACATATTGATATTCTGAAATACTCTTACAAAAGTGTTTTGAGTAGCGTCTTGCGCACTATGAGTATTATTAATGTATCTCATAGATATGTGAGAGACTAGCTTCACATATGCACGATAAAGTTGCTTCTGCGCAACTCTATCATGCTGTTTGATTTGGTTTAGTAGGGATTCTTGCATTATTAGAAATTCAAATTTAGTGTGCAAGTTCCTTGGACTATAGTACCGCCCCCCGTAACATTATAATTAAAATCTCCAGTAACTACAACGGTTGCTGACGTAGTTGTAAGAGAAGTCACATTAGCAGACATAACGTTGTCAACTGCGTCAAATGTAAACCCTGGAGGCCCCCATTCTATTAATATTAAGTTCGAGATGGTATTATTATCGCCCAATTGAATATTAGGTATTGTAAACTCTCCAAAACTACCGGTCTCTATCTTAGCAACTAATTCACCGTTTTCTTTTCTCGTTACTATTTGATCAATAACATAATCCGTACCATCGACACTCATTACGGCTGAAGAATTCGCAGATACGCTTTCATTACAATTTTCAAGCTGAATGTTAATATTATTATACACACCATCTATTACTATATGTTCTAAGGTATCTGAATGTAAATTTTCTAAGAAATCTGATCCGACCAATTTTATAGTATATGGCAATTCCATACATTCATCATCAGTATAAGTGAAAGTTCCATCACTTCCTACATCAAGAGAGTTTATTCTTGTAAATCCATCCTCTGCGATAGTATGTAAGTCTACAATAGCCCAAGCTGATATTGGACCATCACAATTTGTAACCTGACCAGATAATTCTAAGAGAGGAGCTGATGTACGATTATAGGCTATATAGTCTGGTAACACTACATCTTCCGTATAAGGCCCCTTTGGTTCAGCAAGTCCAAATACTGATCCTACCAATTGTTCGGTAAGATAATCGGTACAATACTCATCATTAACAATAGCAATTCTAAGATTAGATGACTCCAGCGGCAATATTAATTCATAATATCCATTACCATCTGTTATTTCACTGTAGCTTATATTATACACGCCTTGACCACCGACAATACCATCATCGTAAAAAATAGCTGTTAATTCAGCTTTGACCTTCGCAAAACCAGGGTTTCCATCCGAATTCTTTATGTATCCTGACATAGATATATATTCCGTTATACCGGGAAATAATTGGGGATATCCTGATGCACCATCATTCGTAACTAATTCTACATCAAGTGAGTTCGATTTAAGAATATCTAATGATCTTTTTCTATAACTTGAATTATAATCTTCTTTACTAAATTTAATAACAAGATCTTCTCCTTGGATAGTCTCTATATCTATGGTAGAATACTCTCCATCAGAATTAGAAAATGTTTCTCCTTTTAGCTCTCCTTCTTGATAAACAGAAACCTTTGTGTCAGCTAAAGTACCATCTTCGTCTTTTACGATTCCTCTTGCTACTGGATATTCAATTTCTATTGGAGGATCAATTATTACTTCTGGATCTTCAGTTGTTATTTCTTCCTTGTTGCATGATGTAATACCTACCAAAAGTAGCAGCATTAGATATACATATATATTGTTTTTCATTTTACTTTTATTTATTAATGATTGCGAGAATTATCGCCTTTGCAAATAATAATAAACCTGACTGTCATGGTTACATATACTAATAAGGAGATCGAACCTCACCCGTTACAACAAAAGCGAAATATTTATTTAAAAAAATGCAAAAATCTATATATGCAGTAGCTAAATTGAGTGATTAGATAGTTACAAAAATTGAAATTATATCCAATTACAGTATAAACACACAAGCCACTTCGATTACGGAGTGGCTTGTTTACTATTGTATTATATCTGAGGGCCCAATTACTTTATCACAGTAATCTTCTTATTTATTCTTGTATTATTTGACATTAAGTTAAAAACATAGTTACCACTCGCCAATGCACTTACATCAACACTTAGTTGATGATTACCGGATGTTAACCTAAAATCGTCCTTCGTCAATATTACTTGACCTGATATATTTATAATCTCATATGACAAATCCAGAGTCTTGCTAAGTACTATATCAATACTCAATTCGTCAATTGCTGGATTAGGAGACATTGAGGTAACAAATAAATCGCTATTAATCTTAATCAACCCACCTTCAGTTGATGATATCGTATTTATATCTTGCTTATATCCATAGATTGATATATCTCCATTATTACTTCGCCCATCAGCCCAGAAAGGAATTACATAATCCCCTGTAGATACGACTTGGTTATATTCTCCAATACCAAAATTCTGATTAGCACTTCCTATTTGAGTAAAATCTGAAGACTCGGAACTGACTTTTATTTGTTCGAAAGTTTCTCCACCATCCTTAGATACACCTAGGTAATAATTTATATCTGAAGAACCCATTACTGCATCTCTCCCGTCATACCATGCTAATGAGATAAAACCATCTTTTGATACATTTATCGCTGAATAAAACTGTTCGGTTAAAGGATCATCATCGTTATTGACTACTCTAGGTTCTGACCATGAATCTCCTTCATCATCAGAAGTTGTAAGATAAATATCATACCCGTCATCAAGACTACCAGGAGCTGAAGTAGAAGTATATGCTGCATAGAGTCTTCCATCATATTCGCCACCAGACTTATCTATGCCGATATGGGGACTAGGATATAATCTTTGGCCACCAATTCCAACTATCTCACCCGCAGAATTACCAATTTCTGCAAAATTGAAATCTTGAACCTTTTGTTCAGTTTCAAAAGTAACTCCACCATCTGTGGATTTGGCTATATAAATTGAATATTGATTAGGATCTTCATTATCATCCGCTAAAAAGGAAACATAGATATTTCCCTTCCTATCAGTATCAATCGATGTGAATTGGCTTAAAGCATAGTTTGTTGTATTTAAGATTATTGAATTTGCAGCATCAAAAGAATCAGTTCCAGCAATTTTCTTTTGAAATACGATTTCATATTTTGGTACTGTAGAGACGATATCGCCTATATTAGTAAAAGCGATATATACGTTACCGTTATAAGGACTTGTTATTTCATTATCTGAAACCATCCATTGTTTATCTGATGCAAATTCCAAGTCACTGAGACTAAATAAATCCGTAAAATTTGTCTCTATTATAGGGTTTCTATTCTCCCAAGTAACTCCTCCATCACTAGATGTGGCATAATATATTCCCCACGCATTAGATGTCGCACCCGCTGTAATGAGTAACCATGTTAGATGAGCTATTCCATCGTTGTCGAAAACAACAATCGGATCTCCTCCTCCAAGAGGAATGTCACTATCATTAAGAATTCCATTAAAACTAGACCTAGTCCATGTTTCCGCACCGTCTTTTGTAGAATATAAACTAATCGATATTGCTTGCTGCGTATTGTCGGGATCGAATTTTATACAACCAACGATAATATTTTCATCATCTACCGGATTGGCCGCAGCATGCAATTCGAACTCATTATTAACATTGTTAACTAAAACTTCTCCAGTACTTCTAGTTGAAGATGTTTGGTTTTTTGGTCTTATAGTTTGAGAATTAAGTTCTGTCCGTTTTAGATAATGTTCGATCTGTTCAAATTTTTCACACGCAACCTTTACTCCTTTAGCGTTCACAGGATATTTAAAGGTTTGTGCATTCAAAACACTGATAAAACAAACAAAAGCAAATAAAGCGACAATTTTATGACCGTTCATAAATGATGTAATTTTGGTTATGTAATTGGATTTATATATATCCAAATATAAGAAACACAATTGATAAAATTTAAATGAACTTATAAGTGATCTTAAATTGAACTTCTTATTTACTATTCCACCAGCAACATTTCTCCAATACAAAAAATAAGATAGCCAGATTTTATTCTTCACTAAACAATGAAGAAATTAGACATGTAAACTAAAGAAATGAAATACGATTCAATGTAATTTGCAAACTAAAATCTGGACACTAAATTTTCAAATTATAAAACCTATTTTTGCATTTGATTAATCTAAAACTAAACATTGGATACATCCAACGAAAACTCTATTAGTTTAAATAAGTATATCAGTAATACTGGTATCTGTTCTCGGCGTGCAGCAAATCAGTTGATCATTGATAAAAAAGTAAAAATCAATGGCAAATTAGCGGAATTGGGCAATCGAGTTTTTCCAGGCGATACAGTTAGCATAAATAACCAACCGCTAAAAAGTGCTCCTAAGTCGATATACATAGCATTAAACAAGCCCATCGGTATTGTCTGTACTACTGATAAAAAAGAGAGGAAAAATATAGTAGACTTTATTGGACATAAAGAACGATTATTTCCAATTGGTAGAATAGACAAACCTTCTCAAGGCCTTATATTCCTTACAAATGATGGTGACATTGTAAATAAGATATTAAGAGCGGGTAATCAGCATGAGAAAGAATACATAGTTAGAGTAGATAAAATTATAGACCAGAATTTTATTGCTAAGATGTCTAACGGTATTCCTATGCTTGGGACAGTAACTAAAAGATGTAAAGTATCTAAAATTAACAAGACTGTATTTAAAATTACGCTTACACAAGGGCTAAATAGGCAGATTCGTAGGATGTGTGAACATCTTGGTTATGATGTAAAAACCCTTAAACGGACACGTATTATGAATGTAGAACTCGGTAAACTTAAAATAGGTGAATGGAGATACCTTAGCAAAGTCGAAATAAAGGAGATTAATTACATGGTATCTGATTCTAGTAAAACTGCGGAATAGATTATCTAGAAATAATATTTATTCTTTCGCATTCTACTTATTTATAATAGTTGTTTGGAAAGCCGCTTTTGACAATCTATTTTAAGTTTTAATGAAAATACAAAAACACTTATGAGATCAGGATTTTTACTATTCTCGCTTATAATCATCGCATTACTTGCCACTGGAGGATTCTTTCTTTGGAGTGGTTTCTATTGGATCTTAGGTGCTATAGCTCCGTTCATCCTTATTGGTTGGTACGATATGGTACAGACGAAACATGCTATAATGCGAAACTTTCCTCTTGTAGGAAGGTCAAGATATATGGCAGAATGGCTAAGACCTAAGTTGTATCAGTATTTTATAGAGCCTGATACAGAAGGTGCACCGATCGCAAGAATATTCAGATCCACAATTTA
>CALKXE010000049.1 GCA_938003955.1 uncultured Saprospiraceae bacterium
TCGATAAGCCCGATTCATATTCTGCAACGATCATTCTTTTGAAGGCTTCGCTGTAATTGCTTGGGAGACGCCGATTTTTTTGATCTTTCATTTCTATTGACTTCTTTTTAGTTTAAGTCAACTTCTTTCAGGACAAGACAAGAAATAGAAAAGGCCGCCCTTTTACAAAGGCGGCCTAATTCAAAACTATTATGAAAACTAACCTACTACTATCTATGATTCTTAATTTATTTCAATCGTTCTTGGGCCTTTTTCTTTGGCCTCTGGTGTTTTGTCTACAGTTACCCTCAATATACCCAAGTCGTATTTTGCTTTTACGCTCTCTTTGTCTACCGTGTTTGGTAATCTGAATTTTCTCGAGAATTTTTTGTAGTCGTATTCTTTTCTTTTGAAGGTTGGTGCGGATTCTCCGGCTTCTGTCTTTCTATCTGCTGAGATGATTAAGTGATCCTTTATTAAGGATATATCGAAGTCTTTTTTCGTTAATCCAGGAGCTGCCACTTCTATTTCGAATGATTCATCCGTTTCAATAATATTCACAGATGGTGATTCAGTCGTAAAGTCTGTACCTATGATATCAGATATACTTCTGTTAAATAATTCATCAAATATTTTACCGAATGCAGGATTCGATGCTATTCCATTCGTATTCATGTTTGTCTTTTTAGTTTTATCTATTGATTTTTGAAATACTAATTGGTATTCAAGTAAAGCTAGATTTTTGCGTTCCAGCTAAACTTGAATCAATTAGTTATATGAGCTGGTTGTCGCATTATGCAATCTCCACTTTTTGTGGTCCAGCTTCTTCGACGGTCGGTATTGAAATGGTGAGTACACCGTTCTCAAATTTCGCTGAGATATTGTCGGTATCTACATCATCCGATAAATTAAATGCTCTTTCGAATTTTGCATAGTTGAATTCTCTCAGTCTGTATTTTGCATCAGTGTTCTCTTCTACTTCGGACTTGATTGTTAGTTTGTTCTTTTCGATGTTGATTGATACATCTTCTTTCGCCACACCTGGAATGGCAAGTGATAAGATATATGTTCCATCTTGTGATATTACATTTGCTTGAGGATATGTGTGCTTTTTCGGTTTGTCAGTTACTACTTCATTTAATGGACTGTTAAGGATCTCATTTATGATGTTGCCAAATCCAGGAGCGAAAAACCCGTTATTTCTATTTGCTCTGTGTGCTCTTCTTTTTTGTGATGTATGCATGATCTATAAGTTTAGTGTTAAGTGATTTGATATATTTCAAATACACAGACTATAGATCAATTGCTGTTCCAATGGAGAAAAAGTGCCAAAAAAGGAGAATTTGCAGGAACAGTAGTGACAATATGGCTGTTTTGTCGATTACAACATGACAAAAAGACACTTTTGGGTATTGTGAAGATTGATTTGTTGTAATTGAAATTAGAGTAATAGAACAGAAATCAAGCTATTTGATAGATTAGGTGCTTGCAATACTTGTTTCGAAAGATATAAACCTATGAATTTATTTTAGATTCAAAAATCCTATTAATTTCATATTCTAGAAAAGAGAAAGACGGTTCTGATTTTTCTTTCTTACCTATCTTTTTCAACCAGTTTTTATACATTTCGTGTGTATAAGTGCCATTTAGTAAATTGGAGTATATAAATTTTAAGGTTAAATTTATTATAGATAGAGATTGTCGATACGCCTCTAGGTGTGTTTTACTCTGATAGCTATTAATCATCTTATGATCTAATTTAGTGCCGATAAAGCTATTTAGTTGATTCGTATTAGTTTTGCAGGGATTGCCATCTTTATCTAAAAAATAGAAGATAAGCTCGATACTATTAGAATATGGAAAAGTCATAAGTGTACTGAACTCAATCAGAACATATTTATTTGAATAGAAGACATGAGTATTAGGGTGATGTTTGTTTTTGTCAAAAAACCGTTTGTTTTCTTTTAGATTATATAAAGAGATAGATGATTTTAAAATGCTTTCTACATCATTCTTAAATTCTTTATAGTCTAAAATTGATGTCATGCTTACTCTTAATTGATCTACTTGCCCAAAGTAAACAACGCCCCAATATTAAATATGTCACCAGAACTATCATTCAACCCAATATCATAGAATGGATAGAGTACAATTCCATCATACACCCAAAATAACATGCCGATCTCTACATATTGCTGATAAACTGATGTTTCTGTTTGAAATGGATCTGAGCTTCCAGTGAGACCAACATAAGTTGTTTGCCAATTGGTTACAGCCGCTTCAATATTAAAAGAATAGTTACTTGTGAAATCACTAGTTTGTTCATCGAGTGAAAACTGTAGATTTCCATTTACGCACCATATTGAATTGATGCCTTTGTCAAATAGAAGATTGATACTCGGATTAAATGGGGTGTTTTCAGGATCAAAAGTTAAATTAGCAGAAACTATTGCTGATAAAGCGGGAAGGAATTTACTATCGTTAGTAAGGTGAATTTTTAAGCCTACATTGGAACTTTCAGAGGTGAAACTTTTTAGTCCATTTTTGTCTTTCTGTGCTGACCAAGTGAATTGTAATTCATAATTGTTGGATAAGCCATATCTGAATAGTGTGCTTAGATTATGTTGATTCGTTTCTTTGAACGAGTTATTATTAAAGTAATTATCAGACTGGAGGCCTCCTTTTTTGACACCCATAATTTCACCATTATCTAATGGCCTAGTTTGGGCTTTTGTATCTACAGTCGCCAATAAAATTACTAAACCGATAGTTAGGATTGAAAATATTCTTGACATGTTATCAAATATATTTTTAGTAGGTAAATTATACTTCACTATATTGCTTTTTTATTCATTGTTAGTATCGATGATATGAACAAGACTTGTTCTTCTCATGGACAGAATGCTAAAGTATATTATTTACTATGACCTTACGAATATTCTTATCACTAATTTTTATAGGATGTGCAGCACATCTATCTATTTGTCAGTCGGAAGAAGCAGATATTGATCAAGATGCACTGTTTTTAAAAGATATTCATAATTATGCATTGACTGAGAGCTCGACATATGTTTGGTTAGAACATCTAGCTACAGAATGTAAAGGAAGACTTGCAGGTAGTGAAAATGCAGAGAAAGCTGTTCAATACACTAAAATGGTAATGGATACGCTAGGATTTTCTTCTACTTCATTGCAGCCATGCAAAGTCAAAAAGTGGCATAGAGGAGATACGGAGTACGTAAACATAACGTGGGGTGATTATAAGAGATATGAAGATCAGAGTAAGAGGTTAAATGCATTGTCTTTAGGAAATTCTTACGGAACCGGTCCAGATGGAATTACCGCGGATGTAATAGAAGTGCAAAGTTTAGATGAGGTAGAGGAGTTGGGTAGAGAAGCGATAGAAGGTAAAATAGTATTCTATAATAGACCGATGGATCCTACGCAACTACGAACATTTAATGCTTACGGAGGCGCAGTAGATCAGAGAGTATGGGGAGCATCAAAAGCCGCTGAATATGGTGGTGTAGGCGCTATTGTAAGATCGATGACGCTTCGTCAAGATGATTATCCGCACACAGGAACAATGATATATAAAGAGGAGTTTCCAAAAATATCAAGTCTTGCTATAAGTACTAATGATGCTAATTTTCTAAGTGATCTTTTGAAAAAAGAGAAGGTGACAATGACAGTAAAGAACAATTGTGCTCCTGGCGAAGAAGCAGTATCTTATAATGTGATCGGAGAAATCACGGGTACAACTTATCCTGATGAAATAATAGTCATTGGTGGTCACTTGGATGCATGGGATGTAGGGGGTGGAGCGCATGATGATGGTGCAGGATGTGCACATTCTCTTGGTGTGATTGATATATTGAATGGTATTGGTTATAGACCCCAGCGTACGATCAGATGTGTCATGTTTATGAATGAAGAAAACGGACTAGCGGGTGGAAAAGAATACGCACGTGTCTCCAACGAAAAAGGAGAATACCATCTTGCTGCTTTAGAATCAGATGCGGGTGGATTTGTGCCGAGAGGATTTAGTTTTGATGGTCATCCAGAAGTTTTAAAACCTTTCTACGCAAGAGTAAGTAAATGGTTACCTTTGCTTGAGAGTTATGGTTTATATTTTACAACAGGAGGGTCAGGTGCGGATATCGGCCCATTAAAAGATCAAAAAGGCTTGCTTATAGGATTAAGACCTGACTCGCAGCGATACTTCGATTATCACCATACAAGTATTGACCAGATCGAAGCTGTCAATAAAAGAGAACTAGAATTAGGAGCCGCATCAATGGCTTCATTGATATATTTAATAGATAAATACGGACTGAAATGATGTACTTCAGTGAAAAAAAAGATGTAGTTACGATAGGCGCATTAGATTTTGCGATCTACCTAAGTGCAAGAGAAATTCAAAATAGAATCAGAGAAGTTGCTTTGACTATTGAAAAGGATTACGATGGTAAAAATCCATTGTTTCTAGTCGTGCTTAATGGAGCATTTATATTCGCAGGTGATTTGATTAGGAATATGGATATTGCCTGTGATGTGGATTTTGTGAAGGTGTCATCCTATAAAGGTCTAGCTAGTACGGGTAGACTGGAAGTGAAGATCCCTAACGAAAAGGATCTTACGGGCAGACATGTTGTTATCCTAGAAGATATAGTTGATAGTGGATTTACACTGGATCAATATGTACCTGTAGTTCAAGCACAAAAGCCAGCTTCTCTAAAAATATGTACGCTTCTTGAAAAACCAGATGCTGCAAAATATAAAGTGAATGTTGATTATAAGTGCTTTTCGATTCCTACTAAGTTTGTAATCGGATACGGATTGGACTTTGATGGTGCAGGACGTAATTTGCCTCATATTTATCAGTTGATTGATGAATGGGGTAGATAGGACTGGGGGAATGCTCAAAGTACTGGGCTTTTAGATTTCGGTTGATATTGAGATATTTTAAACGTAGTTAGCTTGCAGCTCGTTAAGCATAGATATATGAAAGAAAAACAATCGCCAGACAAAAAGAAGACTAAGAACTTGATGAAATACACAGGTCTTGGCTTTCAGATGGCTGGTATATTTTTCATTGGCATTTTTGGCGGGCAAAAAATTGATGAATACTTTAAATTGGAAACACCATATTTCACTATAGGACTAATCCTTTTTTTATTTACGGGCTACCTTTATAAACTATATATTGATCTTACTAAGGATTTATAATGGACATAGAATTATTTTATAAAAACATACTCCATTCAACAGATTTTATTTCACAGAAAATTCCCACAGGCATACCTAGAGTAGCTATTATGATGGGTACTGGTTTGAGCAGTATTGTGGATGAAATGCAGGAATGTTTGACTATCGATTACGCGGATATTCCTCATTTCCCTAGGAGTACTGTTCAGAGTCATAAAGGTAAGTTGGTTGTTGGTAAACTAAACGGTCGAGAGGTCCTAGTACTAGCGGGACGATGGCATTACTATGAAGGATATAGTACTAAAGAATTAACATTTCCTATCCGAGTACTAAAACAATTGGGCGTCGAGAATATCATATTTACCAATGTATCTGGAGGAGTTAATGGAGATTACAATGCTGGTGACTTAGTTGTTATAAAAGATCACATTAATGCGATTCCAGATCATCCACTGAGAGGTGCAAATGATGATCGATTGGGCCCAAGATTTCCTGATATGCTTAAAACATATGATCATTCGTTAAGAGATAAAATAAAGAGTGCTGCCGCTCAACTTGATATCGCAATTCATGAAGGCGTCTATTATGGACTGCAAGGGCCTAGTCTGGAAACGCCCGCCGAATATGTAATGATCAATAAAGTAGGTGCGGATCTAGTAGGCATGTCTACTGTCCCAGAAGTGATAGTTGCAAAGCATGCAGGAATGAATATCGCGGCCGTGTCGATTGTCTCCAATGTCTGTTTTCCTCCGGAACGAATTACCGAAACTACATTAGAAGAAGTTATTCTAGTTGCTAATCAAGCATCTGATAAACTGAATAAAATTCTTGGGTTGTTGGTGTCTAAGATAATTTAAGCATTAAATTCTTCGGTACTTGCGTCTGAGTTATAAGAAAGTTTTTTTCACAAAAACGCTTCAATCTAAAAAAGATCCAAGTTCCGACCTGTAGAATGGAAAAAATGGCGGATGCTGCATGTGTTTGCCATGGCGTAGTAAGAATTTAGGATCTCTTTCTAAGCAATTATTTTTCAATCCAATTATTTAAACGATGACTAAACTTCCCAGCTAATTCAACTTTAGTTCTTATGGTTGATTTATTTTTGGATACATTTAGTTTTTTAAAAAGCAATAGACTGAAATACACCTTAATTAACCAACCTATAAATCTTTTTAGAATGAAAAAATTACTTTTTTCCTTTATCATACTTTCCTCATTATTTTTCTCAGTAAAGCTTAATGCTCAATTATGTGATTGTCCAGCAGGAGCTACTATTATTGATGCTTCATTTTCTAATTTACCTACATCTAATACTGATTATTGTATTAATTCAAGCGTTACACTTACTGGTTCTTTTGCACTAAACAATAGTACGCTTTGTGTAGCTTCTGGTGTAGACGTTATAATAAATGGAAGTTTAAATCTAGAAATTGTTTCTAGCTCTTTTACAATGAATGACAATTCTTCCGTCTCGATGACTGGATCATTGACTATGAATCCAGGAGTAGGAGAAATAACTCTTGGTGAATGTACTGTCTTAGAGGTTTGTGGAACGACTACGATTAATGATGACATCTTATTTGTAGGAGATGCTTCGGCTTGTGAATCCCATCTGATTACTCGAGGTGCAGTTGCTGGAACCCACACGGTTGCAGATGATATTTATTGGACCAATACTGCTAATCACTCAAATCCTTCCACACCAGATTGTGGAGATTTCGCTGGTTTTGCTGGAGCGACAGTATGTCCAAATGGTGATCCATTTGTAGCTGGATTTTCACCAACAGGATGTAATCAAGCTGCAGGAATTCAAGATGCTATAACTTTACCTATAGAGCTTATTTTTTTCAATTCAAACCTTAATGATGGTGTAGTTAAGTTAAAATGGAGTACTGCTACAGAGATCAATAATGATTATTTCAACATACAACATAGTACTGATGCTTTAGATTTTGAAGTCATTGGAATAGTAAGAGGTGCAGGAACATCTTATCAAATAGAATCATATGAATTTGAATATGATTCACCTTCTAATGGCATTAATTACTTTCGCCTACAACAAGTAGATTACGATGGTCAGTCAACTTTTAGTCCGGTTAAATCTAATAGATTCATTGGAAAATCAGATTTGGGATTAATTAATCACCAGAATACACTTGAAGTAACAAATACCTCAGAATCATTTGAATGGATGATTTATGAGTTTAATGGTGTATTAGTCAAGAGCGGATATAACAATGAGTTCGATAGAATCAATATTAGTGAGTTATCATTTGGGGGATATTTAATATCAATTCACGAATCTGGTAGCGTAGTAACGAAAAGGTTCATAAAGAATTAATACCATTAAGATGTAAATATTGCTCCTGAAAATTTCTAAATTCACTGTAATCAGGTTATACAAACATTCAATATTTCTTATTGCAAATATATGAAGAAGAGGTTTTATCTACGGATAGAACCTCTTTTTTGTTATTCCATTTTACAGAGGGAGATCTAGCAATAAAACAAGTTAATTTTTACTAGTGTAGTTCAATGATTTTCATAATGGGTTTGTTACACATGCTATAATATATCTCTCGACAATTTTTTAATAATTCCTCAGAACAGTTCGAAGAAGATAAACTAGCAAAATTGTAATGAGACAACAATGGGAATATTTCTTTAATCAGGTAGGACTTTGATGAAAACAATATTTTGCTAAATAGGAGCTATTTAAAACAATATTCTTTATTTGGATTTAGTCTAAATAAGCTTTGTAATGTGCTATTTCTGTTATACATTTGCCCTTATTAAGAATTAATCTAATTAAATTTATCCTTGAAAATGATAAAATACACCAACATAAAATCAATCGCACTTCTTACAGTAGCGACAGCATTGACACTAGGCAGTTGTGGAGACGACGAGCCGGATGTAAACGTACCTGTTACTTACGAGTTTTTAAGAAATGGAGAATCTACTGTTTCTTTTTCTGGACAGACCACTAGAATCCTAATGGCTGAGGAATTTGCTGCGGCAATGACGGATTTCGATAAGTCAGCAACTGATTTACAAGAGATGTTTGCCAATGAAGATGCAACAGGAGGTGACGTAAATCCATTTTCAAATGAGGAGCTAAACGCTGAGACAAAAAGCATAAGATCAAAAGTGGCTGCATCAACAGATCTTTTCAATACGAATACTGTAGAAGCTTCGACTATCAAAACTCAAATGGATCAATGGATCGCAGCTCAGGTTAGTGAAGTATTTCCAAACGAAAATGAATTAGCAGAAGCAGGTAAAGCTGGCCAGATAGCGGACGGAACATCTACCAGATACGTAAGTGCAAAGGGATTGGAATATAACCAAGCTGTTGCAAAATCTCTTATCGGAGCATTAATGACTGATCAGATATTGAACAATTACTTGAGTACTGCAGTGTTGGACGAAGCGACTAATATTGAAGACAACAATGTGAGTACAGTAGTTGAGGATAAGACATATACGAATATGGAGCATAAATGGGATGAAGCGTATGGTTACCTTTTTGGTAATTCGACTTCAGCTGCGAGTCCATTAACGGATCTTGGTGCTGATAATTTCCTTAATAAATACTTATCAAGAGTTGAAGACGATGCTGACTTTGCAGGAATAGCGCAAGACATATATGACGCATTCAAAGAAGGAAGAGCCGCTATAGTATCAGAAGCATACGATACTAGAGATAAGCAAGCGGATATTATCAAAGAAAAGATATCTGATGTAATCGGTATCAGGGCAGTTTACTATTTACAACAAGGTAAGATTGCTTTAGAAGCGGAAGATTTTGGTGGAGCTTTTCATGATTTATCTGAAGGGTTTGGCTTCATATACTCATTGAGATTCACAAGAGACGCAGGAAGTAGTAATAGTAAATTCAGTGGTGAAGAGGTAGCATCATTTATATCTCAATTAGAAGAAGGAAATGGATTCTGGGATGTAACTCCAGCAACATTGGATGCGATATCAGAATCAATAGCCGCAAAATTTGATTTCACAGTAGCACAAGCTGCAGAGTAATAATATAAGAAATAAGATATTATGAAACGCCGATGATTGAGCTTTAAAGACCTGAGGAAATAATTAAGATCATTGGTTAGTTTGTAGTACCCTTAAATTTTTATTTTTAAAGGTTCTGGTGAACAAGCTATCAGTCACCCAAGGAGATGATAGAATCGTGGCTTTAAAAACATTTTATAGAAATGTGGAAAACACGATTAAACATAAATTATTGATTTTCTGGGGAATAAAATTTTAAACATATGAAAGGAATAATAACATCGTTTTTAGTCATCGTATTAATGTTTTCAACGCAGTCTTGCGGTGATAAAACGACAACAGAACCAGAAACCTCAACTGACAATTTTGACAGAGGAGCACTATTGACGGATATGGCGGACAATGTTATTATTCCTGGATATACTGCCTATGCGACTGAGCTGGGTGATCTGAATGAATCGGCACAAAACTTTGCAGATAGTCCTACGACTGATGCATTGAATCAGTTGAGAGAAGATTTTCTTGATGCTTACATAGTATGGCAAAGAGTGTCAATGTTTGAAATCGGTAAAGCTGAAGAGGTCTCATTAAGAAATAAGACTAATATATTTCCAGCTGATGTGTCTCAAATTATGGATAATATCGAAACAGCTGGATATAATCTTGATCTACCATCTACGATAGATGAGCAAGGTTTTCCTGCAATTGAGTATCTAATATACGGTACTGGTCAGTCAGAAATAGACGTAACATTGTACTTTTTGAATAACCCAAATGCTAGCGATTATCTTAAAGTGTTGACAGCAAGATTACATGACTTAGCCCTTGAGGTGCTGAATGATTGGCAGTTGAGCTATAGAGAAACATTTATATCAAATGATGGATCTTCCGCTACGAGCTCGCTTAATAAACTAGTCAATGATTACTTGTTTTACTATGAAAAATTCCTAAGAGCTGGTAAAATTGGAATTCCAGCAGGTATATTCTCAGGTAGTCCACTTCCTAATACTGTGGAAGGCTTCTACTCAGAGGGGAATTCTAAACTATTGTTTCTTGAAGGGCTGAAAGCCTCAAAAGGTTTTTTCTTAGGAACGAGTAACTATACCGATGAAGTAGGAGAAAGCATCCAGTCTTACCTGGATTACCTTGATCAAGAAGGGAATGACCTTAGCGGTAAGATCCTTGCTCAATTTGATGTTATAGAATCTTCAGCGGTTGGGTTAGAAAACAACTTTGCGGGTCAGATAGAGTCTGATAATATAAAGATGCTTGAGACATATGACGAATTGCAAAAGAATGTGATTCTACTCAAGGTTGATATGTTACAAGCACTGAATATTAAGGTTGATTTTGTAGATGCTGATGGAGATTAGAAATTGGCTATCTATGTAGTTGGTGGATTTCCACCCCCTGCGGCCCCCTCCAAAGGGGGATGTTGTAGTGGTAGCTCCTATAATAAACATATATAAAAATTAAGACATTGCCCGAGCCAGACTAATATCCCCCTTTGGAGGGGGCTAAGGGGTGGAACACTTGGGCAGACTGCCAATGCTCAATTCAAAATCAAAATATAATCCGAATCGTTTAACTAGCGCTGCGCCGCTGGCTCTTTTTCGGATTCTATTTGGAGTGATGATGTTGATATCCATAGTCCGTTTTTGGTACTATGGATGGATTGAGAAGTTTTATATCGAGCCAAAGTTTTTCTTTTCTTATTATGGATTTGAATGGGTGAAGCCTCTGGGAGAGTGGACTTACTTACTGTTTATTATTTGTGGATTATCCTCCATTTTTGTAGCTGTAGGATATCGATACCGACTATCAATTATTACCTTCTTTTTGTCTTTCACTTATATTGAGTTGATGGATAAGACGACTTATCTGAATCACTATTATTTTATAAGTATTCTTAGTTTTTTGATGATCTTCCTGCCGGCAGCCGCGTATTATTCGTTGGATGCACGAAAAGATAAAAAGACAGCTTACGAGTTTATTCCTGTATGGACGATTGATTGCCTCAAGTTGCTATTAGGGATCGTCTATTTCTATGCTGGGCTTGCTAAATTGCAGCCGGACTGGCTGGTTCGTGCAATGCCACTGAAGATATGGTTGCCTTCCAAATATGATACACCACTTTTGGGCAATCTTATGCATGAGAATTGGGTGCATTATGCATTCAGTTGGGGAGGTGCAGCGTATGATTTGCTGATTCCTTTCTTATTGTTGAATAAACGGACTAGGAGTTTCGCATTTGTAATGGTCGTTATATTTCATGTATTGACACGAGTATTGTTTCCTATTGGTATGTTTCCGTATATCATGATTGTGAGTGCCTTGATATTTTTCGAACCGAGGGTCCATCACAAATTACTAGGATGGTTAAGCAATGTTTTGAAAATTAATATGTCCCAATTTGATAATAAACGCGAACTGATATTTAATAGTACTTTGACTACAAAGCTTAAGAATGGGCTGTTAGTAGCGTTTTTTGCCATCCAGATTTTAATCCCATTTAGATTTATGGCCTATCCTGGCAATCTTTTTTGGACAGAGCAGGGATTCCGATTTTCGTGGAGAGTGATGCTGATGGAGAAGGCAGGGTACGCTAATTTTAAAGTTGTAGATGGTATTAGCGGGAAGAGGTTTTACGTGAACAACTCGGACTTTCTTACCGCTCAACAGCAAAAAATGATGAGTACGCAACCAGATATGATTGTAGAGTACGCTCATTTTTTGGGAGATAAATTTGCTAAGGATGGACACCAGAATGTCGAGATATATGTAGAGAGTTATGCGGCTCTTAATGGAAGATCAAGTAGACCGTATATAGACCCAAAAGTAGATTTGATGAAGGAGAAGGATGGATTTGAAAATAAGGAATGGATATTGCCTTATTGATCAGTGTAGCCACTTAACTAAGAACTCAAGAAACTAATAAAACACTATTGTTGAATATAAAAACAAACATATCATTTTTCTTTTTTCTGGTCCT
>CALKXE010000050.1 GCA_938003955.1 uncultured Saprospiraceae bacterium
CCTGTAAATCCAATACGATTTTGTTGGTCTTTAGGCTCTATATTGGTTGCGAATAATAGTGTCTGTCCCTCCGCTTCTAACATTCCAACAAACCAACCATTATAGTGATCATCTTCATTAGACAAGCCTGTTTTTCCTGAGAGAACATATTGACCGTTCCGCTCTATAACCAATAAATCCTTTATTATCTTTTCTGTTCTTTTTGAAATGGGAAGCTCTGAATGATAGAGACTTTCCAAAAAAGAGACTTGCTCCATTTGGCTGATTCGAGAAGTTCCAACTAGCCAGAAATTATGAATTGTACTAGAATCAACTGCAATATTTCCATAGTCTAATCTCTGTGCATAATCTTCCATTCGTTCCACGTCAACCTCTCTTGCTACCTCCTGATAACAAGGAACACATGACAAATGAAATGCATCTCGTAAGACTAGATCTTTCTCCCATGATGAGCTCCACCTATCCTGCCCATCCCACTCAAACATCATAGTATCACTCTTTATCACTCCGGTCTCTAGACCTATGATAGTGTTTGCGATCTTAAATGTTGAAGCAGGTAACTGTCCTCTATTCGCCCACTTAAAATCATTAGAATAATAAGTGTCTTTCTGTATACTATAGACAAGAATAGAGCCTATAACGCTTGACGAATCTATTAAGGATTGAAATGTTGGATTACTAATTTTTATTGAATCGTTGGCTCCGAAACTTGAAGCCTGATGGGACTTCTGGCTTCCCGAACAAGATAAAAAGAAGATAACTATTAGTGCAAGTAAGATTTTCATTTGTGAACACTTTTAATTGGTAATGATCACACTTGCTTCTATCTCTATCATCATATCAGGATCGATGAGTGCTGAAACCTCAACCATGGTCGTCGCAGGTTTTATCTTAGAAAAAAATTCGCCATGTGCTTTGGCTGCAGCTTCCCATTGATTAATATCAGTTACATACATTTTGGTTCGAACAACATCTTTCATCTCTCCCCCAAGCCCCTCTACTGCCTCCTGAATAATCTGCAAAACAGTTTGAGTCTGTAGATAAAGGTCACCTTTACCAACTAACTGTCCATCAACCATAGCCGTCGTGCCAGCCACTTCTATCCTATTTCCTACTCTTACCGCTCTAGAATATCCCGCTATATCTTCCCATTCGGCACCCGAGCTATATAGTTCTCTTTGTTTTGGCATCTATTAAAGTCCGTTTAATATTGACTCCAAAGAAACCAACAACTTACTATTGTCAGCAAAAGCTTCTACTGGCAATACGACTTTGATAATCCCAAATTCATCAATGATGAACATTCTAGGATTTCCTAATTCTGCTCCGTAAGCCATTTGTCCAAATATCTCACCATTAGGAATCACATCAATATCCATTGGATTTTGTCTTAAGTACTCTTGAACTTTTGCTTTAGGTTCCTTTGCAAAACCTATCACTTTCAGATTTTCATTTCTTTGTTGTAAAAGAGTCATCGATCCTACCTGCTCTATCGCGATCGCATCTTCTGTCGACCAAAACCATAAGATTACATTCTTCCCTTTATAACTAGGAAGATAGTGCTCTACGCCATTTACATCTTTTGCTAGGAAAGGCTCAGCTATATGTCCTTCAAATGATTTCACCAAAGCTTGTGAAGGAGGAGAAAACTTCTCGAACTCAACTAAAAAATGCCCATTAGAAGTCGCTTGAGCAGTGATATCTATTTGAAACGAAAGCATTGTTATTAAAACTAAGAATAAGGATTTCATATGTTTAAAATTTTATTTCCGCGGTGTCTAAAGCCTATTCCCCCACGATCTTTAAAATAATAATTTAAGGGCACTAGTTTCAATTCTTCTTTGAATTGAAACAAATTTCAATTCTGTTTAGAATTGTTACAAAAACAACCAATGGTCATAATTATTTCCATTGGTAGCTATAGCTTAATCACCGACGTTTAATTGATTTACGTATTATCTAAATATAACAAAAAGTCTGCCAAGGAAGAGTGTGTAAAATCCGCATTGTCATCTCTTCCATTTGAGATTCTTACAGTTATCATTTTGAGTGCTTTACCGAAAGATACATCACTAATGGAGTCACCCACCATTATTGATTTCCGAAAGTCTATGTCAGGAAAGTCACCTTTGGCCATGAATCCCATTCCTGGGTTCGGTTTACGATTAGGAGAATCCTCCCAATCAAGGTCTGGACAGTAGTATATCTCATCGATACGCCCCCCACTCCATGCAATCGCTTCTATCATTTTATCATGAACGTTAGCTACATCTTCGTGGGTCATTAACTCTTTGCCAATTCCTTGCTGATTGGTAACTACGATAATCCTACCAAACATAGTCGATAGCATTCCAATTGCTTCCGCTACACCTGGTAATATTTCGAACTGTTCAGGATTCATAACATAGGTGCCATCAAGCTTTTTGTTGATCACTCCATCCCTATCGAGAAACAAAGTCCATTCACCTGTGATTTTTGGGTATTGCATTTATGATTACTTTGTAATTTCAATTGATTAACGAAAATACAATCCAAATACGTTCTGTAAATCTCAAAAAAATAATATCAATTTGGAATATGTAGCGAATTTTACATTTCGCTTACCCCAAATTAATCCATCATACTAAAAAACGAATTGAGTAAAAGCTTCACCTTCGTAACTACTATTAGTTCACAAGAATTTCATTATCTCGGAGGCAACTTCATATTTTTCCACAGTTGATAAATCTAAATCAACCTTCACTTGAAACTATTGATTCAAGGTTGGTTTGCCAATTAGCTTTAATTTGAACCAATTTTGAGGTACTTTGCCTAAATTCAAAAGAAAATCATTGAGTGGTACTTGATTCTATCCAAAATTATTAATTTCCAACAAATTAACTTCAATCTGAGGAGTTAATCCGTTAGGAAACTTCAAAGAAAAAGCTGAAATGTTGTTATTCATTGGCTTGCAAAGGAATAACATCATGTTCTTAAATAAGAACCTAAATATATTTTAGTGTTATGTATTTTCTACAAAACATTTTTCTAATTAATTATGAAACATTCAATTTCTTAGATTGACTTGGACTTACTTTAATAAACAACGGAAAGATTTTTCATACCTTTATCTGTTAGCTAAATATGTGTATTACTTTTATCAAAAAAAGAATTATATTTTATTCTCGCTCACAAAACATTCCTTATATTTTCATTCACAAAGTTGCTCAATTGACAATGGACCTAAGGATTCAAAAATGGTTAATCCTAAAGAATCTATCAGTTCTAAAGATGGAATAACAGAAAATTTATTTGAAGAGTTATTTCTTATCGGGTAAACGTATTGACAAATCTCCTTTTTTTCGAAAGATCCAGCAATGCTAAAATCCTGAAATTCATCGATCCCAGAAACCCATTTTAAATCAAACTCCTTGTCTTCTTCGAAATAAGTAAGTCGAAATATATCAACTTTTTTTAATGAAGAAAACGCATTTTCTAAAATCTCAATATCTCCAGCATTGAGTCTGAAATCTTCAACATATTCCAATTTTGAGAAGTCTTCAATTCTACTTAATACATTAGCATATTGCATACTAATTTTTCCAATAAATTCAAGATTGGAGAAATCACCTAATTCTTCTGTTTCACCATTTAATATAAATACTCCTAATTTCTTTAAACTTGGAGCACTTATCCTAGTAGCTTTAGAAGCAATGAGTATACCTTCGATTTCTTCAATATTGTTTATAATTAATTCACCATCGCCTCCAATTACAATTCCTCCAACCTTTTTAAGCCTTTCAAACGCATCTAATTGCTCTTGATTGCTTACAGATAAATTACCACTAATATACTCTATGTTTAGAACGGATAACAGATCAAATGCATTTTCATTCTCAAAACTAATTGACCCATTAAATATTTTAGTTCCTTCCAATAAATGAGTGTATTTATCAATATCTTCTTGAGTATGGATATACAGAACCTCTGGCAGGTTTTGAGCCTTCTTCTCACAACTAAATAATGTTATAAGTGAAATAAAAAGTAAAAATGATGTCCACTTAAGCATAAAAGATTTTTTTGAAGAAAGCTAAGATACATTACCAATGTAAGATATCTTAGCTAATTATTGTCAATATTAATATAATGTATAAAATTAATTATTCTCCACCCTAAATTCTTGATAAAGCATTTGGGCACCAACTGGTTGATTTGGATCGTTAGTGTAAATACCAGGAATATGACCATACCATGTATTACCAGAAACACCTGATGGGTCTGGATATGTCAAGTCTTCGTCGCAATAAAACAGACGAAAATCCATAACTTTTATGTCTTTATCATACCTAGTTACTAAAGTCTCCGATTGTGCATTAGTAACCGTATTGCTATAAGTATAAGATGCTTTCACACCAAAATTTACTAATTTTGGAATTGTAATACCTACATTATAGGCCAAATTAAAAGTATTTGTAATTTCAATTGATTACCGAAAATACAATCCAAATGCGTTCTGCCGAAAGTTACAATAGTGCCAACCAAAAATCAGCATAGTCAGACTAGATTACTCCTTACATTATTAAAAACACTCAATTGGATATCACAACAACTTTCTGTACAGAATTTAATTTAGGATCTGAACTGCTCAATAATTTCACAAAGAAGATACCTTTCTCTTTAATTGAAATATTATTATTTACAATTTTACCATATTCAACAACTCCCCCTAAACTATTCATGACTGCGTATTGATCATATATACCGTCATTTCCAGAAAGAAAAAACTGCCCATTACTTGGATTAGGACTTAGAAGAACGAAATCAGATTTTGTAGCATCTTCAGTAGCAGTAGTAACGTTCAATTCAAGATCATCAACCCAAGCAGATGTGTAAGACGAACAATCACCAGATGAACCAGGAATGGGACCAGCAACTATTTCAATATAGATTTCATCAAAAGCGGAATTCCCTAAAGGAACTTCGATATAAGTAAACTCTTGATATTCAGTCGTGGTTTGCCAAATCGCAGGTGACATTGATTGACCGTTTAATTTTGGTCGTAAAAAGAAACTAAAAAAAACTCCGCTGGAATTTGCTTGTGGCAATAAACGTAGCCAAAAAGAAACGCTTCCTATATTTTCTTGAGGTCCAATATTTTGAGAAAGATCTATCTGACTTCGACAGTTCTCCGCCGATTCCTCAGGATTAGATTCCATCCTAATCGAAAAATCTCCATCAACAGACAAAGTGTCCATAAATATTCTTTGTAAAAGCGTGTTTTGCTCAGTATCCCATCCTAATGGTTCATAGTAATTTTCGATCATTTCCCAATCCTCAAACCCTCCACTTTGGATCTGTCCAGTAATTGAATTGGGCGCAAAAAAGAATATTGTACAGAAGACAAAATTAGCAAAAAGTAAATTTTTCATAGTTTGTATAATTTAGTTTATCAAAAAGAATAAATGACAATATTGTTCCAAAGCAAAACTTCAGATTTTATATAAAACCACCGATTATAAAATTATTGAACAACTACTTTTTGGGTTGTCACTCCATCCTCTGAAGACAACTGTAAGAAGTACAATCCACCATTTATAGATTGTAGGTTTAGTGTGAATTCATTCTTTCCTTCTATTGTTGTGATTTGTTTGTTAGTGATAACCTTTCCTGTAATATCGATCAATTGGGCTGTCATATCAAAACCTTGATTCACGACTAGAGAGACAGTCATCCTTTCCCCAGAACTAACAGGATTTGGATTGATTGAAATTGACTCTAATTGAGAGATTTCTTTTGTAGAGACACTATTTTCTGAGCAGTTACAATTTTCATCGATGCCGTCATTTTCAGTATCAGGATTTCCATCGTTGCATGGTGCCCCTATCTGTTCTGATCCTTCGCAAGCGTTTTGCAAGTTTCCTTCCCATGGTAACTTGGGATTATTGGAGAAGTTAAATCCACCTTCATATTGTATTGTATAAAATGTATCATGAATAAAAACTGTGTCCAGCTCAACTAAATTTATATGCTTGCATAAATTATCAACATTTTCAATACAGCTTGCAAAATTATTATCATTTAGAAAAATCGACTGCCCAATAAGATCATCTACAACGTCGGCTGTCTCGTCTGTTATTAGATCACCTCTTATACGTCCTGTTAAATTATTATGGCTCAGATTCAAATGAAAAGATTCTTTTCCAATACTGGTAATATCTTCTGGAATTGTTCCAGATAAATTGTTATTATTTAACCTTAAATCTCTTAATTGTGTCAGCCCATTAGGAATAACACCTTCAAGGTGGTTGTAGGATAAACTTAAGCTCTGTAGGTAATTAATATTCGCTAAACTACTCGGTATTTCTCCTGTAAATCCATTGAAATCAAGCGCAAGAAGCTGTAAAGATTCTATATCACCTAACTCTGTTATATTGCCTATCAAGAAATTGGCGGATAGATTTACTTGCCTCATTTGTTCAAAGCTTCCAAAACTACTCGGTATTTCTCCTTGAATTAAATTATTTGAGGCATGTAAAAAACTCAGTTGTTTCATATTTGCTAAAGATGAAGGCAATGTTCCTTCTAGTTGATTATATGATAAAAAAGCGATCTCAAGATTTATTAAATCCTCGATATTATTTGGGATACTCCCAGATATTCTATTGCCCGCAATATTTAGTATTCTTAATTTTGTAAGAGTTGTTACCTTATCCAGAACGATTCCTGAGACGTCATTACTAATTATATCTAGTACTTCTAGTTCTGATAAATTTGCAATTTCTGAAGGTAATTGACCTACTAAATTATTGTCTCTCAGATTAAGCTCAGAAACACAACAATCATCATTAAGTATAACTCCATACCAATCTCTCACTGGTGTATTCATATCCCATGGAACATCCCAACTACTCCCATTAGTAGAATCATATAATGCGACTAAGGCTAAAGAGTCTGACTCCGAACAAATATTACATGGTGCAAGTAAAGTGCTCCACAATTGACCGTCTTCTCGAATAAGCTCTACGGCGGCACCTTCCCCATAATCATTGGTCCAATTAAAGTTAATACGCGAACCATTTACTTCCTGATTCGAAACAGAATAGACTTCCCCCCATTGACTACCACCAGTATAACCAAGCTCGCCAAAGTTGGAAACTACAAAATGCAACGATGGATTATCGGCATCTGAATTGGCCATGCCTTCCTGACTATCTGTATCATAACAAGCAAAATAAGAACCGAATGATGGATCATTGTATTTTACATTATTTTCATCAAAACTATACACATTGTACTTATTATTTCCAACATGTTCGAACTCAATAGTCCCTGAATATATGCTATCATTACATCCGTTCCATGCGAGTGAAAAATAGCTTTCAGTTAATACATACGCAGAACAAAATCCAGAAATATTATTAACGACAACCTTTTTTTGCTGCTCATGCAAGTACTCATCCACGCTCTTTATTTCAAAGCCTAGACCTTGCGACATTACAATACGACAAATAAAAAGACAAATAACTATTGATGTAATTTTTTTCATGCGTAATGGTTTTGGATATATCGATATATCAATCAATATTGTAATGATCATGAACTGAATGACTCATAATAATACAAAATACAACATATTATCAAGAAAATAAATTCAAGTATAGTCTATAGGGACTTCTCAGATTCAATTGAAACCAACATATTCTAATCAAAAAAAGGCCAACTTACTTAAAAGCTGACCTTTATAAATTTTCTAATTATACTCCTCTAATTTACTGAACAACTACTTTCTTAGTCGTCACTCCATCCTCCGAAGACAACCGTAAGAAGTACAATCCAGCATTTATAGATTGTGAATCTATTGTGAATTCATTCTTTCCTTCTGTTGTTGTGATTTGTTTGTTAGTGATAACCTTTCCTGTAATATCGATCAATTGAGCAGTCATATCAACACCTTGATTCACGACTAGAGAAACAATCATCCTCTCCCCAGAACTAACAGGATTTGGATTGATTGAAATTGACTCTAATTGAGAGATATCTTTTGTAGAGACACTATTTTCTGAGCAGTTACAATCTTCATCGATTCCATCATTTTCAGTATCAGGATTTCCATCGTCGCAAGGTGCTCCCATTTGTTCTGATCCTTCACATGCGTTTTGCAAATTTCCTTCCCACGGTAGCTTTGGATTGTTAGAAAGATTATAGCCTTGAGAAAGCCGAGTAAGAAAAAATGTATCTCTAATAAAAACAGTATCTAACTCTTCCACAAAATTATGAATACATAGATTTTCTATGGTTTCAATACAGCTCTCGAAATTATTATTGTCCAGATATATTCGTTGACCTCCATACTCACTAATTAAGTCATCCCGAATAACGCCAGATAAGTCATTATTACTAACATTTATAGTAAAAAGTCCGTCATTTGCACTCGGTAAATCTCCTGGCAATGACCCCGTTAAATTATTATCATTTACTCTTAATTCTTGGAGACTTAATAACCCAACTGGAATATTACCCTCTAGTTTGTTATGTGATAATCTAAGTCGTGTTAAGCTGCTCATATTTGCAGGAATCTCACCAGTAAGCTGATTATAATCAACAGCAAGATTTTCCAACGTAGTCACGTCTCCTAAATCTTCGTCCAAACTACCAGATATCGCATTTCCCCATACACTAAGTTGTCTCAAACTTGTAAAAGTGCTATACTCTGACGGAATTTCTCCAGTAAGTAAATTTCTAGAAGAGAACAAGATTTCCAACGAAGGCATATTTGACAATTCAGAAGGAAGTGATCCTGTAAGCTCATTGTTTGATGTAGAAAAAACCACTAAACTTTGAGAAGTTCCGATCTCTGCTGGGATTGATCCAGTTAGATCATTTGCTGAAAGTGAGAAAACCTCTAAATTTGGCATTGTTCCTATTTCAATTGGTATCTCCCCACTAATTTGATTACCGGCCAGTTTCATCTCCTTCAGTCCAGTAAGTCCAATTAATTTAGACAACCCTTCTCCACTAATCATGTTTCTGTCTAAATCAAGCAATTCTAAACTAGAAAGATTACCAATTTCATCTGGAATCTCTCCTACTAAGTTATTTCCAATAAAACCCATATCTATTTCTGACACACAACATGATTCATTTAATGTTACACCATACCAACTTTCTACTGGTGCTGACAGGTCCCATTGAATTTCCCATTCAATTCCATTAGTAGAATTATATAATGCTACTAATGCAAGTGAATCAGTCTCTGAACAAATACTACATACTGGTGTAGGAGCCAATAATTCTTCCCACAACTGACCATCCTGTCTTACTAATTGCACAGCTGCTCCTTCACCATAGTCATTTGACCATTGAAAGTTAAGTTGAGCTCCATTCATAACTACATCGCTAATAGAGAAAATTTCTCCCCATTGACTACTACCAGAAAAACCAATCTCCCCCTGTTCAGTTAATTCAAAATATATCGTTGGAAAATTAGCATCTGAATTAGGCATAGAGCCTTGTGCATTGGAACCATAGCAAGCATAGTACCCCCCAAATGACGCATCATTAAATCTATCGCCATCTGCATTAGTCGTGTATATATTATAAAGGAATTCAGTGGTCAATTCAAATTCGACGATTCCTTCATAGACATTATCGGCGCATTCATCCCAACCGATACCAGCGCCCTGAGACGTTACAGTTGTTACAGCATCACAAATGCCTGTTAAATCACCAACAAATGATTTCTTTTGGTTTTCTCGATCGTATTGTTCTAAAACTTCGGTTTCGTATCTCAAGTCCTGTGCGGATAAGGAGCTGGCAAAAAACAGGCAAAAAATAAAAAATGCAGTGTACTTCATTGATAATTGATTTAGTGAAAAATAATATCATAAGTATACAATCAATTTTTCAGTTACAAAAACAAACGCACCTATCTTTCATTTACAAATGAAAGATCATCAATAGAAAAAGGCCAGCTTACCTAAAAGCTGACCTGTGTATATTTTTCAATATGCCTCTATTATTTCTTATCACAACCCTTCATTTTCATTAATTCCCACCTCCTTGATCTAATTTCTTTTTTATCAATGTAGTCGTATCCAAACCCGAAGTAATCTCTATTAATACTCCATCCGAAAGCCCTATAGAAATTTCTTTTTTCTCATATTCTTGATCCCCTGTTTCGACTTCTACAAAAGCCTTATCATCCTTAAATTCTATATCTCTTTCGTTAATCGTAATTACTTGTTCGCGCTTTTCTAATATGATATCTGCATTAGCGCTATACCCCGCCCTAAGGAATGTTTCAGAGTTTGTATTTTTGATATCCGCTTTGATCTTGAAGTTGACTGTACCTTCTTCTATTGTACCTTTTGGAGAGATAAACTCTAAGATCCCGCCAAATTCCTCACCATCTATTGCCCCTACTTTTAGTACCAATGGCATTCCCAACTTAAGTTTCCCTACTTCTGATTCATCAATATTCCCTTCGAAAATTAATGATCCCATATCCGCAACTATAGCGATGCTCGTTCCTTCGTTAAAGTTATTCCGTTCTATCACACTACTTCCCTCTTCCACAGGAACATCGAGGACCATACCATCCATTGTAGAAGTGACAACATTTGATACTTGTCTAGAATTCGAAGTCTTTCCTTCTCTGAGCAATTGAAGATTATTACTTGCTGCATCCAACTCTTGTTTTCTAAGCTCTACATCTATTTCCGAAGAAGCCAGATTATTCTTAGATGTGATCTTCATATTGTCAAGTGCATTCTTCTTTATTTTCGCATCTAACTCAAACCCTTGCATGTCTTGATCAGATATCACACCTTGTTCATGCAGACTAGATTGTCTTATAAGCTCTTTTGAAGCAAGATTATAATTTGCTTCCGCTTGCGCTACGTCTAATTGTTGACTATTTACAGAACGCTGTCTTTCGACTTCTCTCAATGCATCCGTATATCTGATTTTTGCCAGTTCCCGATTAGACTTTGCACTGTTTATATTGACCTCACTAGGTATCAACTTGATCAATGCTAGCTTCTGCCCTTTGGTAACCATTTCTCCCGCTTCTACATATAATTTCTCAATCACACCAGACACTTGTGGTTTAATGTTCACCTCTTTTCTAGGTTTGATACTTCCACTTGCTACCGCTTTCTTGATTATATCATCAACTTCTGGTTTTACAGACTCATAGACCGTAGGATCTTTCTTGTTCTGAACCATGAAGTAATAAACCAAACCAACAGACGCAAGTCCGAGGATCGTTAAAGCCACTATAAGACATCCTTTTTTCATTTTTCTTTTAATTTTAGACCACTCGATATTTCGACATTCGACTGTTCGACTTTTATATTATCTATTATTTATCACCCCTTCCTAAACCATACTGTGCGAAGTAACCCCGCAAACTGAGCGAAGCCAAAATTACCCCGGTTACTGAGCGAAGCCGAAGTAACCCCACAACTGAGCGCAGCGAAAGTAAACCCGCAAACTGAGCGCAGCCGAAGTTACTCATCCTTCAGCGCATCCACAGGATTCACTCTTGCCGCTTGCATCGCAGGTATTAGCCCCGCAATAGTTCCTGCCACAATTAAGAATACCAATGCACTTACTGCTATTCCAAGATTAACTTTTGGGTCATAAAAATTATCATTTTCTATCCCTAATTTCAGGACCAAAGCATTCACTCCTATGATCAAGAAAGTACCAAACATAAGCCCCAAATATCCTGCGATACTTGTGATGAATATTGACTCGGTCAATATCATACTTACAATCGATCCTGGAGTTGCACCCATTGCCTTTCTTATTCCGATCTCCTTTGTTCGTTCTTTCACTGTGATGAGCATGATATTACTCACGCCTACGATTCCTGCGATCAATGTGCCTATTCCCACAAACCAGAGTAAGCCCTTGATACCAAGAAATAAATTTTGCACACTTGCGAATTCTTTCTCTAGATTGAATCCTCCTATTGCTGATTTATCACCAGGAGCGACTATATGGCGTTCTTCTAGCAATGCTCTAACTCTGGGTTCTATTTCTGAAACCATAACCCCCTCATCCGCTTCTACAGTCATCTGACCTACTCTTTCATTGGCAATACCATAAGTTTTGTGCATTGTTGTCAGTGGAATGAATATAGATTCCATGTCTTCTTGGTCTCTTTCCTTCGGTTCGGGCTTGTATACCACGCCTACTATTTTGAAGTCTACTCCGTCCACAGTAATGTGTTTACCAACAGCTGGTTCGTCTCCGAACAGTTCTTTCTTTACAGTTTGACCTATTGTCGTTACTTTTCTAGTTTGCGTTATATCTTGACTATTGATATATCGTCCTTCGCTCATTATTAGTCCTTGGATATCTTTTGTATCCGGAAAATGTCCTTCCACTTCGTAGGAACCACTTTGGGATCTATAGACAATATTACAGTTAGCATAGCTGAAATTTGGTGCTACCCTTTTGACACCTTTCACTTCTGACCTTACCGCTTCCGCATCACCAAGATTCAGTTTAATTCTTCTTCCTGGAGCCATTCCTTTATGCGGCTGACTTGTCTTCCATGACCAAACGAACATTATATTCTTAGCACCATCTCCAAAGTTTCTAAACACGCCTGTTTCTAGTCCATTGCCCATCCCTAAGATGAATACCAACATGAATATGCCCCAGAACACACCTAATGCCGTCAAGAAGCTTCTAAGCTTGTTCTTTCTGATTGTAGCAAATATCTCCTGCCATGTATCTCTATCCATCATACTAATCAGATTTTATTGCTGTGACTGGATTAATATTGGCCGCCTTCAATGCTGGAATTAATCCAGCAAGAGCACCCGCTACCACAAGTATCAAAGTAGCTGTAATGACAACCCCAATGTCAACACTTGGATGTCTAAAATATTCTGACTCCGCGCCTGACATGCTATAGATTATAGCCACCCCAAGGATCATCCCAATGTATCCTGCTACACCAGTGATCAGTATAGATTCTTGTAATATCATAGCTATAATAGATCCCGGAGTTGCACCCAGTGCTTTTCTGATTCCGATTTCTTTGGTTCGATCCTTCACGATAATGAGCATAATATTACTCACACTTATGACTCCCGCCATAATAGAGAAAAAGCCAATCACCCATGTAAGAATTGTAAATGCTGCAAACAAACTAGAGAACTCCGCAAAATTTTCCGCTCTATTATTCATCCTTAAGGCTCTCCTATCTTCAGGGTCGAAGTTCTTTCTTTTGGCAAACGCCAATCTGATTTGATCTTCTAACTCTGACATCCGTTCTACTGACAAATCACCACCGGCAACCATTAATTGATGGATTTGCTTCCCATCCGAATATATGCTTTGAGCAGTAGAGATAGGAAGATAAATATTCTTCATCTCATTCTCTCCTCCTGAATCATAGAACACACCTACAATCTTATAAAAAACCCCTCCTATTTCTATTTCTGTTCCGATCGCAGGTTCATCTTTGAGTAATTGTTCTTTGACTACTTTTCCAATGACAGCCACTCTTGTTGCATTTTTGATATCATTTTCATTGATATATCGACCTTCTATTATTTCCGTATTCTCTAAAACTTTATGACCTGGATGAACAGCTCTAGTATTATAAGCCAATGCTTCTTTCTTGTACTTTGTTAGCAAATTACTGCCCAAGTAGAATCTTCCGGTTACATCATCCAATTCTTTAAAATTATCCTTAAGGAAATCGTAGTCGCTATTATCGAATTGAATTCTTCGTCCTTTATTTAAGCCACCAAAATCTTTGGAAGTTGTACCTCTCCACAACCATATACTATTCACCGCATCATCTCGAAAACTGTATGTAAAACTGCCAACTAATCCATCGATAGCACCCAACATAAGCACAAGGGTAAATATACCCCAACCTACACCAAATGCAGTAAGCGCAGTCCTTAGCTTGTGCCTTCTTATAGACCCGAATATTTCTTGCCACTTATCAATGTCTATCATAGTAAGTGTTTGATTCTATAATACCATCTTTAAGTCGAATGCACCTATCCGTTTGTTCAGCTATTTCATTTTCGTGGGTTACGATTACGATGGTTTTCCCTTGTTTGTTGACTTCACGAAAAATATCCATCACCTCGTTCGTTGTTTGGCTATCGAGTGCTCCTGTAGGCTCATCAGCCAATATTAATTTCGGATCAGAGATCAAAGCTCGAGCGATTGCTACTCTTTGTTGCTGTCCTCCTGATAGCTGATTGGGATAGTGATTTGCCCATTCTCGGAGACCCACCTGCCCAAGAAATTCTAGTGCCTTTTCTTGCCTTAGTTTACGATCTACTTTCTGATAATACAATGGTAGAGCAACATTCTCTTTTGCCGTTTTGAAAGCTAGCAAATTGAATGACTGAAAGACAAATCCGATTAAGTGATTCCTATAATTTGCAGCTTCCTTCTGACTTAATTTTTTGATCAGATTCCCATTCAAATGATACTCGCCTTCATCATATTCATCCAGAATACCGAGGATATTGAGCAACGTGGATTTTCCTGACCCCGAAGACCCCATGATAGAGACCAATTCACCTTCTTTAATCTCTAAGTCAAGGCCTTTGAGGACATGCAGAGAATTATACTCGGTTTTATAAGATTTATGGAGGTTATTGAGTTTTAGCATAGTGGCATCAGTTCTAAAATGAGGATCTGCTGAGACGATAGTCTAGATGACCTCATGTTATTTATTATTGACAGGTTTTCCTTACCGTTCATAGTGTTTTATATTCCTTGATTTTCCTTTCTATAAGTAGGTGAATTTTCTCCAAATACTTTCCAATGGCCCTCTTTTGTACTTTTCTAAAATCATAGGAGAAATTATCAACAAGATCATCCAAACAACTAAAACAATACCCATTTGTTCTAATCTATCCAAAGTCGAAAACAACCCTAATCCATGCCCATAAAAGATGAACGTGCAAATCAGTGAAGTAAGAATGTAATTCGTGAACGCCAATCTGCCGACCGCCTTAAGTCTGGATTGAAGTCCCATTAAAAAATTAGTCTTCGACCATAACATTATTAATCCAATGTATCCAAGAGCGACAGCCAATGATGCTATATAATTATAGAAATGACCTACATTCATATACCAAACACCATCCCACTCAAAAGAGTATGCTGCATATAATCCCGCAGCTGAGAAGGCAAGTCCAGAGGCTAATCCCTTGATGAGAAATCGTTGATAAAAAATCTTTTCTTTTTGCGCAGATAAAATACCTTTTCTATATAGAATCATGCCTAACATCATCATTGAAAGAACTCTCCATGATGTTTCTATAAGAAACACTAGTGTTTGCAATTCAATGGCGCTTGATATTCGAGGCTTCAGTTGCCCCATATATGAGCCTTGATAAGCAAGGATCTCTACGTCTATTTCTTCTTGAGTTGGAGTCCAAAATTTAAATATTTCTTGAAGCTCTTCTTGAGGCATAAAAAAATAGGTAGATAATGAAAATAGGATTGGGATAACAAAAAAGACTGAGCCTAATATAAGAAGCTTTCTAATGCTCCAATTTCGCATTAAATAAGCAATACAACCACAGATGGCATACATCACTAAAATATCCCCCATCCATATTAGATATGCGTGAATCAATCCAAAACATAGTAATAAAAACATCCTTCGGTAATGATACACTCCAGCATTCATTTCCTTTTTCAGAGCGTTATCTGAAAAAATCAAAATGCCAGCACCAAAAAGTATAGAGAAAATACTCATGAATCGCATATCCGCAAATAAATAGCTGAATCCATGTATAATTCCATTATATCCCTCTATTCCAGCCCCGACAGTAGGATTCATATATCCCGTACCAATATGAGAGAATGAAATAATATTCATAATAAGAATACCAAGTAAAGCAAAGCCTCTTAATAAATCAATAGATTCGATTCGCTGATTAGTATTTATGGATTTTAATTTATTCATCTTTCATTTTGACATGTCATTATCACCATTATATATTGTTGAAGATAGCTAAGTACTTCATTCCATTTTAGAATAATAGATGACTTGGGGATTTTCGTCGATCAATAGGTTATAAAGATGTATGAATAGATAGGAAGGTTGCACGACAGGCTATTATTAGCGACCTTTTCAGTGTAAAAGTGAATAATTCGATAGGTGGACATGACCAATTAATCTAGAAAAATGTAAATATTGATTTGCAATCAATACGTGTTCAACTCATTCTCCTGTCTTTCTCTTAAAAAAGAAAGATGTTACGATAGTGGTTTGTTAGGTAATGGTTGTTAAATGATGGTTGTTAGACTAATACTTGATTGAATGTTTTATTTTGTTTTGCTACGCAAGACCTCTTTCGGCTTCGAATGAATTCAAAGCGACATTGGCTTATTTCTTATTCGATATGATTGGTGATAGTAACTAACGATATAGAGAACATTTCAGATTACAATACCCCGCCCGAGTCACCAGCAGCCTCCTTGCCCTTCTCAAGGAAAGGCTGGGATTAGATTTCAATTTGCTACGCACGGACTCTTTCGGCTTCGAATGAATTCAAAGCGACATTGGCTTATTTCTTATTAACTAAATTCATTTAATATGGTACTACTTATCCACCTCGTATCCTTGGCGTATTCCTTTTTCGATGGCTGGCACACCCTTCTTCATCCAATTAGGCATAGGAGCATCCATCAGATAATGATCAAAGAATTGCTCCATTCTTATATTGAAATCTAGTTTGTTTT
>CALKXE010000051.1 GCA_938003955.1 uncultured Saprospiraceae bacterium
CGTATTCACGAAGCTAAAGCATCGAAAACCTTAATCTTCATACACTTCCATTGGTGGACACGTACAGATCAAGTTTCTATCTCCGAATGCATTGTTTACTCTTGTCGTCGTAGGCCAGAATTTCTTGCTAGAGTAGAGGTATGGTAGCGGATATGCTGCCGAACTTCTCGAGTAAGCATGTGACCAGTCGTCGGCTGTGATTTCGTGTAGTGTATGTGGTGCATTCCTAAGTACATTGTCCTCAGTATCTGCATCACCACTGGCTATTGCATCTATTTCTTTTTTGATAGAAATCATAGCATCACAAAATCTGTCCAATTCATCTTTGTCCTCACTTTCTGTAGGCTCTATCATCACTGTACCTGCTACTGGAAATGATAATGTCGGTGCATGGAACCCATAATCGATCAACCTCTTAGCAATATCCTCAGCACTTACATCAAGTGGTTTGAACTGTCTAAGATCTAAGATCATTTCGTGTGCTGCCATTCCATTTTCTCCTTTGTAAAGGACTGGATAATGTTCCTCTAATTTGACACGCATATAGTTGGCGTTGAGGATAGCATAGATTGTAGAATTTTTCATTCCTTCTCTTCCGAGCAACCTGATATATGCATAAGAAATCAATAGAATACTTGCACTTCCCCATGGGGCTGCAGATATTGCAGAGATACCTTTCTCTCCTCCTGTCTCTATTAAGGTATGCTTTGGTAGGAATGGTGCAAGTTTATCATTCACACAGATTGGTCCCATTCCAGGTCCGCCTCCTCCATGAGGAATAGCGAATGTCTTATGAAGATTCAGGTGACATACATCAGCTCCGATTATTCCAGGACTTGTAAGTCCTACTTGCGCATTCATATTGGCACCGTCCATATATACAAGTCCACCATTTTCGTGAATGTTAGCACATATTTCTTTTACTTCTGTTTCGAATACACCATGTGTACTTGGGTATGTAATCATTAGTGCAGCAAGATGTTCTTTGTGCTCTTCTGTTTTTGCTTTGAGATCTGCTACATCGATATTTCCTTCATTATCACATTTTACAACGACTACTTTCATACCAGCCATTACAGCGGATGCAGGATTGGTACCATGTGCAGAAGATGGGATCAATGCTATATTTCTATGAAGATCGCCTCTGTCCTTGTGATATGCGGCGATTGTCATTAGACCAGCATATTCACCTTGGGCACCACTATTTGGCTGTAAGCTACATGCTGTAAAACCTGTTGCTTCGCACAAATATTTATTCAGTTCTTCGAATATCTGAGCATAACCTGTCGCTTGTTCTATAGGAGCGAATGGATGTATCAATGAAAACTCAGGCCATGTTACAGGAATTAACTCTGTAGCGGCATTCAATTTCATGGTACAAGATCCTAGTGCGATCATACTGTGTACAAGAGATAGATCTTTATTCTCTAGGCTCTTGATATATCGCATCATCTTAGACTCAGTATGATGGCTTGAGAATATAGGATGGGTGAGATATTCACTTGTTCTGATCAGTTCTGCCGGAATAGCCATCTGTCCGTTGGCATCAGACATGTTGTGCTTTATTCCTTTTATGTCAGCGAATAAAGAAACCAATTCTGCAACAGCATTTATGTCTGTTGTTTCATCTATAGAAATTGTAACGCCTTTTGCAGAATAGAAGAAGTTAATCTCCTTTGCTTGAGCTGCTGCTTTAATTTTTGCTTGCTCGTCTGTGTTTGTACTGATGGTCAGAGTATCAAAGAAGTTATCATTAGCAAGTTTGTAACCTATTGCTTTTAGGTTATTGGCTAGAACAAATGCTTGATGATGGATCGTTTTTGCTATATCTTTTATACCATCAGGTCCATGATATACTGCATACATACTTGCCATTACAGCTAATAATGCCTGTGCAGTACAAATATTAGATGTTGCCTTTTCTCTTTTGATATGTTGCTCTCTTGTTTGGAGTGCCATTCTAAGTGAGCGATTCTCAAGTCTATCCTGAGAAACTCCTATTATACGACCTGGAATTTGTCTTTTGAAATCTTCTATTGTTGCAAAATAAGCCGCATGAGGTCCACCATAACCCATTGGTACGCCGAATCTCTGCGTGTTACCAACTACTGCGTGAGCACCCCATTCTCCTGGAGAAGATAATAATGCTAAACTCATTAGATCAGCGGCTACACATACATATGCACCGACTTCAGCACTTTGAGCTGTAAAAGACCTATAATCCTCGACGCTTCCTATTTGATTTGGATATTGGATTAATGCGCCGATGAAGTCATCATTGATATCTATAGTCGTGTAATCACCACGGACGATTTCTATTCCTATAGGCTCAGCACGAGTAATCATGATGTCCACTGTCTGCTCAAATACGTGGTTATCGATAAAGAACTTCGTTGCAGGGTTTTTCTTTCTTTTTTTATTTCTCGCACCTTGGAACATAGCCATTGCCTCAGCTGCGGCTGTTCCTTCATCAAGAAGAGATGCATTGGCAATAGGTAATCCAGTAAGGTCAGAAACCATTGTCTGGAAATTCAGTAATGCTTCTAATCGCCCTTGTGCTATCTCAGCTTGGTAAGGAGTATACTGTGTATACCATCCTGGATTGTGAAATACATTCCGCAAAATCACGGATGGTGTTATCGTACCATAATATCCTTGACCAATATAGTTGGTAAAGATTTGATTTTTCTCAGCTATCGTTTTCAATTCTTTGAGATATGCATATTCTGTCACGGCGTCAGGAATATCCATTTCTTTTTCAGCTTGGATATGAGTTGGTATAGTTAGATTGATCAACTCATCTAGACTTTTTACACCTATGACCTCAAGCATTTCATTTTTCTCAGCATTTGTAATACCGATATGTCTTCTTTGAAAACTTTTTTGTGCGAAACTTGCCATTGTTTTAAGTTTACTGTTTGATTAGGGAGAAACTTATTTTAATAATTAAATTTTGAATTTACCACTTTTGATAAATTCAATATGCGTGCGAAAATATGCAATAAAGCATAATAATAGCGGTGCTTAATAGCTATATTTCCTACTGATTTACTAACATATCCACATTCGATTTGGTTTTGATAGATAGGCAGATTTTTATTTTAGTGTAAGTATATGAAAAACAGAATATTAGAAGATTATAAAAAGCAATTTGGCATTCCTCAGATTTATGTCAAATCACCTGGTAGAGCCAATATTATTGGAGAACATACTGATTATAATCATGGATTGGTTTTACCATTTGCGATTGAACAAGCAATTGGGATGGCTATTGGCACGAATAATCTTGGAAAATTGAGAATGGTTGCACTAGATATTGAAGATAACTATAGCATCGATATATCAGATCTTTCATTTGTTACAGAAGGATGGATTAGATATTTTATTAACTCATTAGTTGCTTTGTCTTACAATCAAGATTCGGGAATAGATATCGTATTTGGTGGAAATCTGCCACAGGGCGGAGGGGTATCTTCTTCATCGGCACTAACATGTGGTTTTTTGGCCGGGGTCAATGAACTATTTGATCTACAATTTGATATTGATGAATTAGTAGATCTAGCATCTCAGGCTGAAAATGGAATTGGGCTTAACGGTGGTATCATGGACCAAACAGCTATATTAAAAGGAGAGAAAGGCAAAGCGCTGCTGATAGATTTTGCCGATTTTTCAGTGAAGAAATATCAAGTTCCACCCACAGAGTATAAGTTTTATCTATTCAATAGTGGACAAAAACATAATCTAGTAGAAACAGAATACAATACTCGACGAGCGACATGTGATTCTGCAGTAAGGCAAGTCATGGCGATAGATCCTAGAGTAGATACACTGCGTAAAATGACGGCTTCTCATGTTGCTAATATTCTAGATGGAGAAACTGCCAAAAAACGATGTACTCACGTAATAGAAGAAAACGAACGTGTAAAAGCTGCTACCAAAGCTATGTCAGAAGGAAACTTCGAAGCATTCGGTTCCTTATTGAGTCAATCACACAACAGTCTGTCTCAAAATTATGAAGTGAGCACTCCAGAAATTGATTATCTGGTAGAAGAAAGCCAAAAGATCAATAATATACTGGGTAGTAGAATAATGGGTGGCGGTTTCGGGGGATGTACAATCAACTTTGTAAAAGGGGAGTTATTAGGTTCTGATGTTGAGAAATTGATAAAAGACTACAAAACAGAAACAGATCTTGATCTTGAGTTGTATGAAGTGAAGGCTAGTGATGGGGTATTGGTAGAACTATTATAAAAACTCTTGGTGAAAAGGGTGGAATAATCAATTATTTCAAAAACCTCTTTTTGAATTCTTGCAGATCAAATTTGTACCCAATCTCTTTACCAATAACATAAAATAGATAAACTTCATTTCCAATTAATGATAGGATACCGGAGACTAGAAAGAAGATCTTCATGCTACTAATAGTAGCTATATACTCATTGTAAAATGGTCGAACAATAAGCAACTCCATGAATGCAATTGACAATGCAGAGATTAGCATTACCATGGCAAGTGCTTTAGCGCCTTCGTACCAATCTCTGCCCTGTTTTCTTTTGCACTTTCCATACAACGATCTAGCTAGATCATTTTCTGGTTCTATTTTTACGATTGATTTTAATACTTTTTCTGATTTGATGTATTGACCGGTATTGAAGAGGCAAGCCGCTTTTTTAAATAATAGATCATTATAGATATTCACTCCATTAAAATCGAAGATATTGTTCATAATGACGATTTCTATAAGGCTGTCTGCTTTCGATAGAAATTTGTGATATTTTCCTATTTCAAATAGACATAATACATAATCAAGATCTATGTCTATCCTATCACTATATTCTAGTTGACCTACATAGGATCGATTATCTTCATAGAATCTCACTTTATCGCGAAAGGCTTTAGAACCAATGCGATGGTACTCGAAGTAGAAATCTTTATTTTTTGATGGATTAAAATTCACGTTCTATCAACTTATATATTACTGGTTTTGATGGACTTGCATCTAATTCAAAACTTGCAATTTGCATATTTAACAAATATAAGCCATCTGCGACATTATTGTTCACATAAATCATCTCTGTAATTGTCTTTTTCTTGTCAACTTTGCTTGGGTAAGACCAAAATGCTTTATGACCTAGTAGTTTGCCCTCATCTTGTTCGCGATCTACTGAAGGCAGATCGAGCAGAAGATGTTCAATCCCTTGCTCTACGATATAGGTGATTGCTTCATGGTCAAGATAAGGCGGGTTGTTGCCACTATAGATTCGCCTTTTTTTATCATCAGTATTTGGAAGTGTCCTTATGATAAGTGCATTTGTACCTGGTCGTATGATTGAATCCATTATTTGGGACTTAGTGATTACTCTATCACCGTTATCCATGACTTGAGGATATATCGTTATGACTTGGCTTATATGATGGAAGTTGGTCAGTACTTGATTGATTGTTATCTGTTCAGTAGCGATATGGCCTACACACTCAGTATGCGTGCCATTTCCGTGAGTATTCAGTGTGACTGTTTTGAAATTCACATCACCACCTAGTAAGGTGTCACCTACCCAGTCTCCTGATCGCACAGGCTCAGCTGTAAAGTGAGGCGCCCAAAAACAATTAGGGGAGTCACTACCTGGTATTAGTGGAATAGAGATATCTATACCATTTGATAAATCAGTGGTATATGTTTTTCCATTATGAGTAAGTGATATTTTCATGTCAGAAAGATAATGAAAATCAGATACAGACTTGTTGATTTATAGATACTATTTTTAGATTGGCGCTACCATTGCTGCACCTACAATTCCTGCATTATTTAGCATTTTGGCAGGAGCCACGGTGGCTGAACAGTCTAAGAATTCTTCATATTTATGGAATTTTTTACTAATTCCACCTCCAATAATTATATGATCTGGAGATAAAACAAACTCTATATGATTGAGAACTCTGTTGAGCTCTTTACCCCATGTTTTGTAGGAAAGCTCTTTGGTTTCTCTAGCATTATTTGAGACATACTTCTCTACAACGCTATCCTTCCATTTCATGTGGCCTAGCTCAGTATTAGGAATCAGTACTCCATTGTTGAATACTGCAGATCCGATACCAGTTCCTAAGGTAAGCAAGATTACCAGTCCTTTCTTTGGAGTATCATCACCAAACTTTTGTTCTGCTATTCCAGCAGCGTCTGCATCATTTACGACATTGATGGGTGACTTGAGTTTCTTGCTTAAGAAACCAACTATTGGGAAATCTAACCACGAATCGTCTATATTACTAGCGGAAAGAGCTACACCATCTTTTATTATTGCAGGAAACCCCATTCCTATAGGCTTTCCCTTCCAGTTATGATCTTCTACTAGCTTTTTCATGACTTCTGTCATAGCTAGAGGTGTTGCAGGTTTTGGTGTAGGGTATTTTATTCTATCAGTAATTAACTTACCTTCTTCTATATTTACTATTGCTCCTTTAATGCCAGTAGCCCCGACATCAATTCCTAAAATCTCTTTCATCTATAATACGTGTGGTGGATCATTGGTGATCACCATTTTTTTTAATATTGGTCTTTTGAAGTTTGTTATTTAGAAGGACTCAGTCTTCCCTTTCTAAATCAAGAGTGATTATTTTATTACTCTTACTTTTATGATTTTTACATCTTTTTCTGGTCTGTCAGACCCATCGGTCTTGACTCCAGCAATTATGTCTACGATATCTAATCCTTTTTCTACTATGCCAAATACAGTGTAGTCTTGATCTAAAAATGGTGTTCCTCCATTATTCAAATAAGCAGCTTTTGCTTCATCAGTATATTTTATTCCTTTTCTAGTTTCCATGCTTTCTATTACATCTTCTGTTGCTTTCTGACCATGTACAATATAGAATTGTGATCCTGAAGACGCTTTTTTCGGATTAGATGGACCTCCAGTTCTTGCAGCTGCCAATGCTCCTTTTACGTGCGCATATTCTTCTGAGAATTCTGCAGGTACAGTATAACCTGGTCCTCCAGAACCTAATCGTGAACCAGGCTTTGCATTTTTACTATTAGGATCTCCTCCTTGCACCATAAATCCTTCTATAACTCTGTGGAACAATAGTCCGTCAAAATACCCCTGTTCGGCAAGCTTGATAAAGTTATCTCTATGTTTAGGCGTACCGTCATATAATCGGACAGTCATAGCTCCATAGTTTGTTTCCATTGATATGAGACAGTCATGTGGTGGATCTATCACAATAGCTTGTACTGTTTCGCTCATTTTTTTACCTTTTTTAGCGATTAATTTCACGTTGTATTTTCCTGAGAGGTAGTATTTGTGCTCCGGAGATACTTCTGTTGATGTCTTTCCATCACCGAAATCCCATAAATAAGATTCTGCTTTTTCAGAACTGTTGTTGAAGACTATTTTGCTTGGCGCTTTTTTATCATCTGCTTCAATTGCAAACTTTGCCAATGGCTTTGCACATGAAGCCATCATTAGCACTACCATCACAAATAAACTATATCTCATCATTTTCATATTCTATCTTTTTTAAAGTCTTTTTAGTGGTTTACTTACCTATTCTGACTTTCATCTCAACATTTTTAATTGGTCTTTCTCCTTTTTTTCCTACAGCTGCTATTTTATCTATAACGTCAAGTCCAGATATCAATTCTCCGAAGACAGTATAATCAACATCTAAAGCTGGTGAACCTCCAATAGTTTTGTATTTCTCTCTTTGATCAGCATTGTATTTTATTCCTTTTTGTCTTTCAAAGTTGTCAAGCTGTGCATCTGTTTGTTTTGTTCCTTGCACAACATAGAATTGAGAACCTGATGACTTTTTCTCCGGATTTGAAGGCCCGCCAGTTCTTGCTGCAGCTAGTGTTCCTTTGAAGTGTGGAGCACCTATCTCTGCATCTAACCTATAACCTGGTCCTCCAGAACCTAATCTAGCATTCTCATCAGCACCTCTAGAATTTGGATCTCCACCTTGAATCATAAACCCTTCGATTACTCTGTGAAACAAAAGGCCATCAAAGAAACCTTCCTTTGTCAATTTGACGAAATTTTCTTGATGTTTTGGTGTAGAGTCATATAACTCAACTACCATATTTCCATGCTCTGTTTCTATGGTAACATAAGTCTTAGAAGCGGGATTACACGATGTTAAAAATGCAAATCCTATTATTAGTGCAAAAAATTTAAATTTCATTTTATATAATTTTATCAAGTTTTATCTATTTCATGCTCTGCAAATCCACCATTTAGCTGTTCTAGAGCGTCAAAGTATTTTATTACTTTTATTTTTAAATATTCTTCTTGTTCGTCTATTCCTTTAAGGTTGAACCTTTGGTCTTCTTTCCAATGCGGCCATCCATCTTGATCTCTACCTTCAAATATGTAATAACCATCTTCTTCAAGTAGAGTACAGACTGCAACATGCATAAGATCTTGTTTTTCTTCTTTCGAAAAACTCTTTTCTGGATCCCATCTGCCTAACTCTTGTATGCCTATCAAATATAAGATTGATTGCAAATCAGGAAGGTCCGTTTTGTCCATTGAGTCCTTAACAATATGTCTTACTCTTAACCATTCAAAATCTAACTTCCATTTATCCATTCGCTGACCTATTTATTAAGGTTGCACAAATATAATATTCTCATGGTAAGTCATTGAGTATTGCTTAGTAATTAAGAAAATAGTGATGATATATGACACGATTTTGATCACAACAATCTCAGATTTGAACCGTTAAATCAAACAAGTCCAGTTTTTTAAATTTTCTATAAGTTAAAAAGGACAAAAAAATACTCATATTTGCAAGCTTTAGAACTAGAATATCGATTTTCATAGCATTTTTAATAATTAGTGCATATTGAAAATTTAGCTCAAACAAAATATTTGTGATTAACGAAATATCATTTCAATATCCTACTTGGTACATTATCTTTTGCCTATTGCTCGGCTTAGTGTATGCGTTAGCATTGTATTTCAAGGATAAAAAGTTTACAGAATCTCCGAAATGGTCCATTTGGGTGATGGGTATTTTGAGGTTTCTATCTGTTTCGGGAATAGCAGCGTTACTATTGACACCATTGGTTAGATCTATTACAGAAGATATAAAACAGCCAATAGTAATCCTTGCGGAAGATGGATCTCAATCAATAGTTGCTAATTTGTCAGAGGAGGAAATTGCTGCGAAAAAGCAAGAGCTGAATATGATTTCAGATCAATTGTCCGAAAAATATGAAGTGAAGCGTCTTGTAATTGGTGATAAAATTGAAAATGGAGGAGTAGACAGTTTTGGATATAAGGTTTCTAATCTGTCTGAGTCTTTAGAGTTTATCTATGATAATTATGGCGATCAGAATCTTGGTGCAATTATAATGAGTACTGATGGTATATATAATGAGGGTAAAAATCCACTTTATGCAAAAGTAAACCTTACATCACCCCTTTATGTAGTTGCACAAGGAGATACAACGATCAAAAAGGATATTTCTATCAAAAATGTATTCAACAATAAAATAGCTTATTTGGGAGACAAATTTTCTATTCAAGTTGATGTCGCAGCTAAGAACTGTGCAGGAAAATCTACAAATCTGTCTGTCTCTAGAGTTGATAATGGTAATAGCAAGAGACTAAAATCCGAGAACTTAAAGCTCAATAAAGAAGATTATTTTACGACTAAAGAAATCATACTTGATGCTGATAAGGTGGGCCTAAATAAGTATAGAGTCGCACTAACGCCAGTTGACGGTGAAGTTACGAAAGCAAATAATTACAAAGATATCTTTATAGAAGTTCTAGATGCGAGACAGAAGATATTATTACTGGCGCATGGGGCTCATCCTGATTTATCTGCGATGAAATCAATCATTACTTCAAATAAAAACTATGAAGTAGATATACGCTTTCCAGAAGATACCGACTTAAATATAAATAAGTATGATCTAGTTGTTCTACACAATTTGCCTTCGGATAAATACCCGATAGCAGTCCAGCTTGCTAATATTAACAAAAAAAGGACTCCAAGATTATTTGTAGTAGGTGCCCAATCAAGTTTGTCAGGGGTTAATAAGGCTCAAGACAATATTAAAATAGCGGGTAATAGTGCTAGTTTAGAGGATATTCAAGCAGATGTTGTTAGGACTTTTAATAGTTTCACAGTAGACGAGCAACTTGGTGCCAATCTTAGAAGTTTCCCACCGTTGATTGCTCCTTTTGGCCAGTATACGTCACCTTCTGGGGCAAACGTATTATTGACTCAAAACATAAAGAAAATAGAAACAGAATATCCACTCCTGAGTTTCAAAGATCAAAGTGGTATTAAGACAGGAGTATGGGTAGGAGAGGGTATATGGAAGTGGAGATTGTTTGATTATCTCCAAAATGAGAATTATGATGTAGTATCAAGTGTAGTGAATAAGGCTATCCAATTCTTGAGTACGAAAGAAGATAAGAGGAAATTTCGTGTGAGTTCTTCAAAGAATCTATATAAAGAAAATGAACAAATATCTTTTGATGCTCAATTATACAATGATAACTATGAAATGATTAACGAGCCTGACGTTTTTGTTACGTTGACAAATGAAGACAAAAAGGACTACAAGTATACTTACAATAGATCTAGCAATTATTACACACTTTCTGCAGGTATGTTACCTGCTGGGAGATACACTTATGTTGCGAAGACGAATTATACGGGAGAGGCGTTGGAGCAGAAAGGATCGTTTTCTGTTCAGGATATACAACTTGAATTATATGATCTTACCGCTAGACACGATCTATTGAGAGCACTTACTGAGAAGTATGGTGGTGAGCTATTTGTAAGTGGAAAGTCTGAGGGCTTAGCTAGTAAAATTCTTACAAACACTAAAATAAAACCAGTCGTATATCAATCATCTGACACAAAATCCGTTTTGAACTTCAAATGGTTATTTGGATTATTGCTGTTATTACTGTGCTTGGAATGGTTTTTAAGAAGATATATGGGTAGTTATTAGCAGCGGATGTGTTGTTTTTTTTGTCTAAAAAGAGAAACAAGTACCGATTTGTCAAATTATCTATTAATTTTGGGGAAGCTGTAATTTATTCTAACTTAACATATTATGAATTATTAATATGGATTTAGGAATAGAATTCAATAAATAAAACCGAAGAAAAAGAAAAATATTATGAAAAAGATTTTGTTATTAGTTTTGATGGTGGTTGGATCAACGATGTCTTACGGGCAGATCAAAAATCAAATTGTAGAGAACGTACAAGCAACAGAAATGGAAAACTTAACGCGGACGTTAACTTCTGCCAACGAAAATTTGATCTTTACTAAGAATCAAACTGCTAAGTTGGAACAGGTTTTTCTAAATAAAGCAAAAGAGATCGTAGCGATCAGAAAGGCTGAATTGGGTAAGAGTGAATATGTATTGGCTCATTCTAAAATAGATAATATGTACGAACCTAAAATTCTAGCTTTACTTACTACTGAGCAAAGAATAGAGTACAAAAGAAAGAACAATAAGACTGCGAAGACCTCTAAAAAAAGATAGAGTTGAAAATTAGGAATAAAAAAAAGACTTGCAATTTTGCAAGTCTTTTTTTGTTTATACATTATTAGTAAAATGATATTTATCTTCTAGGTCCATTATATACTAAAAGACTAATACCAAAAACCATCATTTCTTCATTAAAGTCACTAGACGGTGCGGTGCTGTCTGGAAATAGAGCTAACTCAATATCCTGTAGATTATAAGGTTCCCAATTTATAGATACAAATGGTCTCAAAGAAAACGAAGTTTGGTCAGAGACCGATTCTAAAATAATATAGAACCTGCTGCTTAGTGCATTTTGCTTCAGAATTTCTACGTTTTGTAAGTTATCAATCTTATTTCTGTACTTTAATTGTTGATAACCGATACTTGCTCCGTAACCAAACATACCATAGTAACTCTCTAGCCCAATGTAAATATTACTTAAAGATGATTTCCATTCCGATTTGAATGGTGTTGTAGATCCTACTACAAGACTATCGACAATGCTTTCTACGCTATTTGATCCTCGAGTAGATGAAATTCCAAAATCTAATCCTATGTGGTCACCAAATACATATCTAGCACCGATTTCAATTCCATTATGAATTTTTACAGGTTCTAAGACCTTGTTTTTATCATTAATTTGAGCGGTGTATCGGTCAAACATATTTGCTACTTTGTCTAGTTTAGCATAGTTGCCTGCATATCCCACCTTAATATTAAATTGGCCGTATGCAGAGCACACAATAAATGTTAATATACAACAGGCTAGTCCTCTAAAATACTTAATTGACATTTACTTTTATTTTTGTAATAAACCACAAGATACAATAATGAGTACTTAATGATTAAAACTGCTTATAATATTGACTTCATTTTGGCAAATGCATTCTCTAGTCCTCCAGGATTTTTTCCTCCTGCGGTAGCAAAAAATGGTTGGCCTCCTCCACCTCCGCCAACTTCTTTAGCAAGGTCTCTGATTATATTTCCTGCATGAAGATCTTTGGACTTAGTTAGGGTTTCTGAAATAAGCAACATCAATTGTACCTTATCCCCATCAACTAAACCGAACAAGATAACACCTTCGCCTAGATCAGTTGCGATGTTATGGGCTAGAGTTTTAGCGGTTTTGCTATCTATACCTTGTAACTTTTGAGTAACAAGTTTTACTCCATTTATCTCTTGAGCTCCTTTTACTAAATCATCTTTCATGTTGCCAGCTTGTGCAGCCATTAGCGCTTCTATCTCTTTTTTGAGTGACTTGTTTTCGTCTTGCATGTCAGCTACAGATTTGTGCACATCTTTTGTCCCTTTGAATAGATCCTTAATCTTACCTAAGGTATCAATTTTCTCATTTACATAAGCTTCGGCAGAGCTTGCAGTGATAGCCTCTATTCTTCTTACACCAGCTGATACACCAGCTTCGCTAGTAAGTTTGAATAAGCCTATCTCTCCAGTGCGCTCTACATGGCATCCGCCACAGAGCTCTCTTGAGAAATCGCCATCAAATGTGATCATTCGCACATAGTCACCATATTTTTCGCCAAATAACATAGTTGCACCAGCTTCTTTTGCCTCGTCGATAGATATACTTCTGTGCTCTTCTAATGCTATATTTTCTCTTATTTTTTGATTTACGATCGCCTCAACTTTTGTAACTTCCTCGTCTGTCATTCTTTGGAAGTGAGAGAAGTCAAATCTTAGATATGCATCTTTTACGAGAGACCCCTTCTGTTGCACATGTGTGCCAAGCACTTCGTTTAGCGCAGCATGCAGTAAGTGAGTGGCAGAGTGATTATTTTCTGTTAGGGCTCTTTTTTTACTATCAATTACAGCTTCTACTCCTCCTTCCATTTGCGATGGAAGCTTGTTTACATACTGAATGATAAGATTGTTCTCTTTTTTAGTATCGATTACCTTAATTGTCTCTTCGCCAATTTTGAGGAAGCCTGTATCACCGACTTGGCCACCTCCTTCTGCATAGAAAGGAGTCTTACTTAATACCAATTGATAGACTGGTTTTCCTTTTTGGCTAAGTGTTCTGTGCTTTAATATTCTTGCGTCTGTCACACTATGATGATCATAACCAACAAATTCCACATCATTCTCATCTAGAACAGTAATCCAATCACCAGTTTCTGTTTTGGCATCAGCTCTTGCCCTCTCCTTTTGTTCTGATAGCGCTTTTTCAAATCCCTGCTCATCTATTGTCCATCCCTTTTCTTCAGCGATTAGCTTTGTAAGATCTATCGGGAAACCATAGGTATCATATAATTCAAATGTTTGTTGTCCATCGAGATTATTATTATCCAATTCTAGTGTTTCGATTCTCTTCAGACCACTAGCAAGTGTTCTTAAGAATGATTTTTCTTCTTCTAAAATCACCTTAGCAACAAACCCAACTTGTGCTTTTAGTTCTGGGAATACATTCTCAAATCGATCCGCTAACATTGGGACCATACTATGCAAAAAAGGCTCTTTTATGTTTAAAGCCGAATAATAATACCTAACAGCTCTTCTCAAAATTCTTCTGATAACATATCCTGCACCAGTATTACTCGGTAACTCACCATCAGCAATCGTAAAACTTACTGCTCTCAAGTGATCTACCAATACTCGCATAGCGATATCTGACATAGGAGCATCTACATATTTCCCATGATATTTAATACCAGACTTCTCTTCTATATATGATATGAATGGTGAGAATATATCTGTATCATAGTTTGAGTATTTACCCTGCATAGCCATGCAAAGCCTCTCGAAGCCCATACCAGTATCGATATGTCTTTCGGGAAGGTTAGTCAATGATCTATCGGCTTTTCTATTGAACTGTATGAAAACGAGATTCCATATTTCTATGACCATAGGGTCGTCTACATTTACTAGAGTAGCCCCGTCGACTTTTGCTCTATCAGCATCTGGTCTAAGGTCGATATGCAATTCAGAGCAAGGGCCACATGGTCCTACATCACCCATTTCCCAGAAGTTATCTTCTTTTCCACAGTATAAGATATGATCCTTAGGAAGGTGTGCTTCCCAAATTTTAGCTGCCTCGTCATCTGGACTAAGTCCTTCTTCGTCATCACCGCCAAATACAGTAGCATATATTCTGTCAGGATCTAACCCGTATTCTTTAGTTAATAATTCCCAAGCCCAATCAATCGCTTCTTTTTTGAAATAATCACCAAATGACCAGTTGCCCAACATTTCAAACATAGTATGGTGATAAGAATCTCTTCCTACCTCTTCCAGATCGTTGTGCTTTCCAGATACTCTAAGGCATTTTTGAGTGTCTGCCATTCTTCTTACACTGGGTGTTTTATCGCCTAAGAAGTAGTCTTTGAACTGATTCATACCGGCATTAGTAAACATTAATGTCGGGTCATCCTTTACTACTAGAGGTGCAGAAGGTACTATTTTGTGGTTTTTTGATTCGAAAAAATCAAAGAATTTCTGTCTTATTTGATTAGCATTCATAACGTCACAACTATGTTTTGACACTCAATCAGAATGTCTGTTTAATTAACTAAAGACATGTAAAGTGTATTACATGATATTTAAAGGTCACTTAATCAACACATTAAGAATAACATATATATATATGTATCTTTTTTAAATATTTGCGTCTGTAATTTCGCTTTTTAAAAATGTTATATTAATTTTGATGACCCATATCCCCTGAGCATACGTACTCAACTGATGACTGCAAAAGTAGTCAAAAGGTCGAAAATATTATGATGAAAAGAGAAAAATACGTATACAATGAACGCACACTCCAATATGAAAAACTTAGGCTTACGCCAAGTGAGAAACTGACGAAAGTTTTAGTTGTTTCTGTATCGGTGATTGTTTGTTCAGTTTTAATTTTTGGAATAGCATATAAATACTTTCCAACCCCAAAGGAAAAATCTTTGCAGAGAGAAAATCAGCAGATGGTTTATCACTTTGATAACCTGAAGTCAGACTTTGGCCTCATTGCTGAAGACCTAAATCAACTCCAACGAAAAGATGCAGATGTTCATAGAATGATCTTCGGATTAGATCCTATTGATGATGCCGTATGGGATGGAGGTGTAGGTGGACATAATAAATACGCTATACTCGAAAACTTCGAAGATACTGGTGAGATGATTTCGGAATCTTTGGAAGATGTTGACAAGCTGCAGCGTAAAATTGAATTGCAAAGAGAATCTCTTGATATGTTATTTGAGATGGCAAGAGCAAAAGAGAAAAAATTAGCTTCTATTCCTTCTATCAAGCCAGTCGTAGAGGATAAGCTGAAGAGAAAAATCAAACATTTATCTGGATACGGGATAAGATTACATCCTGTTCATAAAGTTAAAAAATTCCATAAAGGAATTGACTTTACCGCTCCCAAGGGAACAGCTATACAAGCTACTGGTAATGGAACAGTGATTAGAGTAGAAAAGAAAAAGAGGGGATATGGTCTAAATGTAGTAATCGATCATGGATATGGATACACTACACTTTACGCTCACATGAAGACTATCGATGTGAAAAAAGGTGAGAAAGTCCAAAAAGGACAAAAAATAGGTGAAATAGGTAGTACTGGAACATCAACAGCTCCACACCTTCATTATGAGGTAAGAATTAATGGGAAAGCAGTGAATCCAATTGATTACTGCCTTGACGGACTCAGCCCTACAGAATACAAAGAATTAGTATCTAAAGCAAGTGAGGAAAATCAATCATTTGACTAAGATTTGAAGATAAACATTGGACTATCCTACTTAAGTCCAGCAATTTATTTGCTGGTCTTTTTTTTGTCTTTTTTATAAATTATATTGAGATAGTAACGAACTACTGCGATCCCGCATATAGAGAGATGGTAATTATTGAATCTATAAATGAAAAAGAAATAGCAAACTGATTTGTACAATGTATTATCTTGAATCATCTATTAAGAGTGCGTCCATAATTTGGATCTGTTTTTACTTGGTCCATAGTGTTGGTGCACGAATCACTTTACAATAGACTACCATGTAAAGTGAATTGTTTTTTAAGAGAACATGAAATTAAGACTAGATCTTAGATAGTCTAGATTTCTAGGTTGTTAGCGGCTAAACGCATCGACTATAGTGAAATTAAAACTTTATTCTTGCGTCAAATCTTTACGTTGTTTAACGCGAAAAAACTAGAAAGCCGAATACACTACAAGTGAATTCGGCTTTCTATGTCTTTTGATTGTGTTATTGTCTTAGTATTATTTTAGAGAAAACGCTTTAATCTTATTCTCCTTCGTATCCTTATAATAAATCATTTTTTCATATTCATCGAGAATATATTTCGGTTCTTTTTCGGTCATTGTAATTGTGTATTTCTCATCTCCTGAAACCATATCGAAGAATATTAAACCTCTGTCTCCTGTTTCTAATTTGGTAAATACATATGGAATGGCGAAAGAACCTCGATTGGCGTTTCTTTGACGCTTTGCTGCCATCTGATTGGCGTATGCATTGTTATCATTCAAGCCATCTACCATGCTGCCTTTGTGTATAACATCTCCTGAAGAACCACTGGTTACGGTCATTACTTTTCCTGCATTTCCAGAAGCCATTGCTCCTACGGTTACAGCAGCTCCGGCTAACTTCATAAATGTAGAAGTGTTATCAGATTTTTTATAATGAAAGTTATAAACCTGAGTTCCGTCTAGCGTATAGAAAGCAATACTATTTGATCCTTTAAGGTAAATCCCGTTATCCAGCATCGCAAGCGAAGGGCTAATTAGGTTAGCATCAAAATCTTTAAATTTTACTTTTTGTTCGAATTGAAAGAATTCTCCAGTGCTTAGATCTACGTATCCTGCTTTTTTGTCATTATAGACACCAAGATTATTTGTGGTTTCATTTAGTGCATATGTAAAACCTGGCTTCAGTGATAGGTTTTTCTTCCAGACCTTTTCTCCATCTGCAGCATTTAGCATAGCCATCTTTGTGTCGGTTATAACGAGAATTTTTCCGCCATCCAATATGTCTATTGATGGAGGAGTAAGACTGGTACTACTATAGCTCCATAATTCCTGACCTTTTTTATCAATGGCAGCAACTTCCATCTGTGTAGAAAATTTATTAACGTATAAGACATAAGCATCAGTGTCAATAATATCAGATATTAGGAATGGAATTTTATTCTTATAAGGGTATACTAGGTTGAAATTATTAAGGTTGATTTCATTCATGAATTTGGTTTGGATAAGAATAGTACCATTTATTTCTTTAAGTGATTTCACTTTGTGATCAAACGTCTTGCTATTTATTATCTCAAGATTGGTTTTATCTAATTCTACTAAGTCTTTTTTGATACCTGCGAACAATCTATTTTCATAATTGAAGAAAAAAGAAGGTTCAGATTTCCATTTTCCTTCTGTTTTTGGTGTGCTGCTTTTTGAATCATAGATAGTGTATTTCTTTTTGTCTAATAATAGCCAATCATTATTATCAACTCCAGCATTCAATACTTCTAGATTTCTACTTTTATTTTTTTGTTCCCACAATAATTCGCCCGTTTCAGTGCTAAATGCTTTTAACATCTTATTGTCCCAGTGAATAATGAATGCGGACTTATCTTCAGTTACTGAAAGCAAATCATATGAATCATCTAAATCAACTTGTGCATGAATACTACCATCAGCAATATTCAAAATATGAAAAGCTTCTTTTCTAAAGATCAATATTTTTCCTGATTGAGTTATTACAGGCTTAGAACCTTCATATGCCCCGAGGATTCCATTTCCTTTTATTTTATCAGCAATTTTTGTACTCCATATTTTATTGGATACTAAATCTAAGAGCTCTACTACATCTTTTTTATCAGATTTTAAGTTGAATAGTAATTTACCGTCTTCTAGTAGTTCATCGATATTGTCTATATAAGTCTTCTCTGGATGGTAGCTTATTAAGTTTCCATCTCTACTGTCGATAATAGAATAGAATTTCCCTGTGTTTTTTAGATAAGGAAAATCAGACATCAGTTGCAGTTCATCTAAGTCCTTTATATCATTTACAGTCCAGTTTACTTCTCCCGTTTTGGGTTGTAATGATCGTAGACTTCCTTCATCAGATACAAGGAGCATTCCATCATCTGTTTGGATGATATTAGAATTTTTTCCTAGATCATCTAGTGTCCATATTACATCTTGTGCATATGAGAAAGATGCAAATAGTAAGCATATTGCAATTGGTAAATACTTCATTTTTATAAATTGAGTTTGTTAAATTATAAAGATTATTGATTTGAAATCTTTAAAGAAGATTGTTAATATTTTATCGTCTGATTACTAATCATTAACTGGAAGCTAATAATTTTCTAAAATTTGACTCTTTTGGCTGCGTATTCATATCCTTCTTGCCACCACTGCTTCATAGTAACGGGGTCGAAGTGGAAAGAATACTCGGTCAAAACTCTCGGAGTGAAAAAGAATCTAACATGAATATCATTGTTGTAAATTGATTGATAATGTCCAATAAGAATATCATCATATACGATTTGATTCAGCATAAATCCCATTGACTGTAAAAGCACATCAAAAGCATTTCTAGTCTTCATGTTTTCGGTAGACCTATGTCTAGGTTGTAATACGATTACGTCTATTTCTTTAGCACCATTTGATATAGCTTCTTCGATTGGAATATAGTTACCGAAGCCACCATCAGCATATTCACAACCATTTTTTTCGACTAGACTCATAAATGGAACAAAACAAGAAGATATCCACATCCAATCGCAGAAATCTTCATAACTATTATCAGATAGATGCTTATACTCTATTGTATTCTTGGTAAGGTTTGAAGCCGTGATAATTACTTTTTTTCCAGAAGCTTTCACTTTTCGATAGTCTTCTGGGGTAAGGATTTTACCTATTGTTTTACGAAGATTGGAAGTATCACCAAAGGTTTTTTTGCGCTTTAGAAACATCTTGATGATGTTCATATGGTGCATTCTAGATTTCAGGTTGCCGTCTTTGTCTTTCGTAATCTTGAATGGACACACTTTGAATACATCTCGTTGAGTCACATTGGTATAGGCCTCTTTGATCCGACTAATATTCCCTATTGATAAGTGAGGAATAAGCAGACTACCCGTAGAACTACCAACGAACATATCATAGTCTTGCTTTTCTTCATTGATCAGATACTCAGCAACACCTCCCGCGAATGAGCCCTTACTTCCACCTCCTGAAATAACCAATGCTTTCATAAACTTATCATAGATTTAGAGAGATCGAGATTCCGAGATAACGAAAGATAACCTTCATTTCTAAGAATCTCTGGTTCTCAAAGTCTCATTTATTTATCTTGTTAAGAACATGTTTCTATTTCTCTCCAATTCTCTAAAGAATGGATCATTCGTATCTTTTACAAATCGAATTGCTTCTCCCGTACTCTTCATCTCTGGTCCCAACTGCTTATCTACATTCGGAAATTTATTGAATGAGAATACTGGCACTTTGATCGCAAATCCTTCTAGTTGTTTATCTACAGTAAAGTCTTTGATCTTTTTATTACCGATCATCACATGTGTAGCTATATTCAAGAATGGAACACCGTATGCTTTCGCGATAAATGGTGTTGTTCTCGATGCTCTAGGATTTGCTTCGATTACATATACTTGTTCGTCTTTGATAGCGAACTGGATATTGATCAATCCTCTTATTTGTAGCGCTTCAGCAAGTTTGAGTGTATATTCTTTCATCTTATCGAGCACTGCATCTGAGAGAGAGTACGTAGGCAATGTCGCAGAACTATCTCCTGAGTGAACTCCAGCTGGCTCGATATGCTCCATGATTCCCATGATGAGTAACTCGTCACCATCATAGATCGCATCTACTTCGGCTTCCTTGGCTCTTTCTAAAAACTGATCTACCAATACTTTATTATCAGGCATGTGCTTGAAGATCTCAAGTACTTGCTTTTCTAATTCGTCATCGTTGATTACAATTTTCATTCGTTGTCCACCCAATACATAAGATGGTCTTACTAATACTGGATAAGATACCTCATTGGCAACCTTAAGCGCCATGTCAGCATCATCCGCAACTCCGAATCTTGGATAAGGAATCCCCAGATCTTTCAATAAACCTGAGAATCTTCCTCTATCTTCAGCAAGGTCCATAGCATCGAAGCTACTTCCCATTATTTTTATTCCTTTTTTATGTAGAGTTTCAGCTAATTTTAGTGCTGTCTGTCCACCTAGTTGTACGATGACTCCTTCTGGTTTTTCTAATTCGATGATCTCTTCAAGGTGTTCCCAATAGATCGGTTCGAAGTATAGCTTATCAGCGGTGTCAAAATCAGTAGAAACTGTTTCTGGGTTACAATTGATCATGATTGATTCGTACCCGGCCTCTTTGATAGCCTTAAGTCCGTGGACACAACAGTAATCAAATTCTATTCCTTGACCGATTCTGTTTGGTCCTGATCCTAGAACTATTATTTTCTTCTTATCAGAAGGGATACTTTCATTCTCTTGGTCAAAAGTAGAGTAGAAGTATGGTGTCTTTGCCTCGAATTCTGCGGCACAAGTATCTACCATTTTGTAAGTTCTTCTGATATCAAGTTTCTTTCGTTGCTTAGTTACAGCATCTTCTTCGATTCTCATGACCCAAGCGATCTGTGCATCGGAGTATCCTACCTCTTTGAGGTCTCTAAAAAACTCAATTGGAATATCTTCTGGTACATTATATTTGTCCAGTTTATCTTCCATCTTGACCAATCTCTTGATTTGATTAATATACCAAGGGTCGATTCTTGTCAACTTTTGCACTGTCTTAACAGGTACACCTAGTCTTAATGCATCTTTTAATCTATAGATACGATCATCACTTGCTTGTTCTAATCTTGTAAGAATATCTTCTGTTCTGATCCATTCTTTCTTGTCGGCTCCAAGTCCACTTCTATTATTTTCTTGAGATTGACATGCCTTTTGCAGTGCTTCGAGAAAGTTACGACCTATAGCCATTACTTCTCCTACAGATTTCATCTGCAGTCCTAGTCTCTTATCTGCGCCATTAAATTTCTCGAAATTCCATCTTGGCATTTTTACGATTACATAATCAAGCGTAGGCTCGAAGAATGCAGATGTAGTACCAGTGATTTGATTTTTGAGTTCGTCAAGCGTATAACCTATTGCAAGTTTTGTAGCTATTTTGGCAATTGGATAACCGGTTGCCTTACTGGCCAATGCAGATGATCTAGATACTCTAGGGTTGATCTCGATACAAATTAAATTTTCTGTCACTGGATCTTGTGCAAATTGTACATTACATCCACCTGCGAAATTACCCATAGACCTCATGAGCTGTATAGCATCGTTACGCATCATTTGGTAAGCTTTATCTGAAAGCGTCATTGCTGGAGCAACAGTTATACTATCTCCAGTATGTATTCCCATTGGATCAAGATTCTCCACGGTACATATTATGACAACATTATCATTACTATCTCTAAGTAATTCTAGTTCAAACTCCTTCCAACCTAAGACAGCTTGCTCAACTAATACCTCATGTGTAGGCGATGCATCAAGTCCTCTTCTGAGGTAATCGTCAAAAAGTGCTTCTTCAAACACTAATCCTCCACCGAATCCACCTAATGTATAAGAAGGTCTGATTACTAGCGGGAATCCAATTTTTTGTGCAGCTTCCTTTCCTTCTAAGAAACTGTTAGCGATAAAAGATGGTGCTACCGATTGACCCAACTTGATCACATGTTCACGGAATGCTTCTCTATTTTCTGCTAATTCAATCGCTTCGAGGTCTACTCCTATCAATCGCACATTGAATTCGTCCCAAAGACCCTGTTTTCCAGCTTCGATAGCTAGATTCAAGGCGGTTTGGCCTCCCATTGTTGCTAATACTGCATCGATTTTACGTTCAGTGAGTATCTCTCTGAGGCTTTGTACCGTCAATGGTTTGAGATAAATATGATCCGCAGTCATCGGATCAGTCATGATCGTTGCAGGATTACTATTGATAAGGCTGACTTCGATACCCTCTTCAACAAGAGACCTTGCGGCCTGTGTTCCAGAATAATCGAATTCGCAAGCTTGGCCTATAATAATAGGTCCGCTACCTATGATAAGGACGGATTTTATAGATAAATCTCTTGGCATAATGGATGGATTGGATAAATTTTAGGCGAAGATAATGGATAAAAGAGATTTTTATAAAATGAAGGGATTAAAGTATCCACTTAAGAGTAAAAATATGTTAGGAAGTAATAAATAAGAAAATAGAATTCCAAAATAAGGCTGAATTGAGTTAAACTCTAGAGTGTGGATATTACTTTTACTTCAAAGCATAATAATGAAAGTTATAAAAATAACAAAGGTTGAAAAGAAAGAATGTCGTCTGGGTAGTGATATATATACAGCAAAACTTACTATTCCGCCTGGTGAGCATAATTTTATTCTTCTCGATGATTTGTATTGTTGGACACCCACTTATTATGATTATAGCACAGCTTCATTGGAGTTTCACATAACGGATTTATCTGAGTCTCTTAAATCTGGTTTTGTGAGTTATGTAATGGAAAATGGATTGGATGTGAAAGTAAATCAAATAAGTACTGAGGACTACAAAGAAAAAATGAAGGTATTGATAGAAAAAGCGATGCCACTCAGAAAAGACTTGATCATATCTTGGTTGAAAAAGACAAAGGTGCTAATCGAGAGTGAACAAATTCCTGTTGAGGATAAGTCTTATGAAATGATACGCAAAAACCTTACGGATATCGAGAGTGAAGACTTATCAGCGTTATTTCTGATTGATGATAAAGCTATAAACCCAATAGCTAGTAGGGCGATACCTTATACACTTTCAATTCATGCTAAAAGAGGGCTAAATTTTGACGCAATTGGTGAAGCAGACTTGTATATAAAGCTGCATGATGATGTTATTTCACAACATGTTATAATGTTTAATAATGGTGAACCTGTTGCAATGAAGGATTTAAGATATAAATATGATCTGCCATATCCATGCAATAAATTATATACGAAAAATAGTTTTTCGGAAGAAGAAGCGGAGCAATACAGTGATTTATATGAAATATTTGATGAAGAAACTGAAGAATATTTCGGAACAGAATTTGGCGATTCTAGTAAAATAGGTGGGTACTTTGGGGAAGACATTGAGTATGCCTGCATAAATCATGATCCCTTCGATTATGAACGAGACTGGAAGAGCCTCTTAATGATTTGTTCTTACAGTCATCCTTGTGATTTCTTTGCTGATATTGGTGATTGTCATGCAGATATTATGATCATTGAAAGTGGGAAAGATGGAGAAGAGGTATTGGAAAGTAGGATTGTACTGAGGTATACATAATACTATATTGGTAATTTATATATTCTATAGATGGCATAGCATTCGAAAAATGCCATCTATGAGTCGAGAATACTAGTTTTAACACAAATTTCGTTCTCAGAGCCCAACTTTATCTTTCAAGGATTAGAATTATGAAATTAGCTCTACTTTTTATTTCTATTATTTTTTGGGGCTGTTGTGGGCAAGAGGTTACCTATAATCTTGATCAATTAGATCTTAGCATTATAAGTAAAGAAGAATTTACGCGAGTCTCTTATAATTATGTGACTCCAGATGATTTCTATTATTTTTCAAATAGTGATACTACAACAGTTTTAATGATTGATCATAAGCAACATCCTAAAGAAGAGTATAACTCATTTTATGATCGTTTAAAATGTGATCATTTTGAAAAGAACACGGTTTATTCTGCAGGAGATAACACCAATTATGTGACACTAAATTATAGTATAATAGATGATATTATTTATTCTAAATATATAAATGCCGAAAAAGGAAATGAACGGTTTTTAACTTTTAATTTTGGAATAGAATCTAAGTATAAAGATACGCATGTAATGATAAGAACTTTGAAAAATGAAATGGACTGGATCGAGATCTTTAATTGGGCTTCTACTATAGATGTTCAGTTAGAAGGGCAGATATTAAGGGTTATTTTTCATTAGCGAATATTTTATGGGATAAGTAGAAGCTCGCATAACCAATTGAAACGGAACTAAAGGGAAGTACTTTCAACTCAGTCATTTCCCCAAAGGCACTTATTTGGTTATCTTTTTCAATAATTTTATTTTAATATTTGTCTAACTATTGACCTTGTATCATCGTTATATTCATGCATTACAAATAAACAGTATGAAACTCTTACTCTCATTTATATTAATACTTTCATTTAATAATATTAGTGCCCAAGTTGAATGGGAACTCCAGCGCGATGAATCGGGGATCAAAGTATGGACTAAGGATTATCCTAATTCTGATTTTAAGCAATTTAAAACGGAGACTAAGATTAAGGCTTCGTTGAAGAATGTGGTCGCTGTATTTCTCGATATCGAAAATATGGGGTTATGGTATGATCGTGTTGAGAAAGTAGAAATGGTAGAAAAGATCTCTGAGATGGAAGGGACTTATAAAATAGACTTTGAGTTGCCATGGCCAGTGGCTGATAGAGTAAGTGCCGTAAGAGCATTATTATCGCATGATCCAGTTACCAATGTTGTAAGGGTAGACACAAATTATGAGCCTGGTATTATTAAAGATACGGATGTTTTACTAGTCACTAATATGCATAGCGAATGGATACTTACACCTGTCGATGAAGGGTTTGTACATATCTATCATAAAGGATATATGGATCCGGCAGGGTCACTACCTGCTTGGATATCTAATAGTGGAGTAAAAGATGGACCTGTCAAAACATTAACTGCACTAAAAGGAATACTACCAAATTATTCAAAAACTGAAGTTGCTTTTCTTAAAGATTAAATAGGAAGTATTTTGCATTTCACTATTTTTGATCCATGTCAATAGCAATTTACACCAAAAATGAAAAGCAATCTCAAAAGTGGTTTGAGGCTCTAAAATCAAATTTACCAAACGAAACGATTGAGATATATCCAGATATTTCAAATTTAGATCTCGTTACTTTCTTAGTTTGTTGGAAACCTGAAGAAGGCTTGTTAGATAAATTGCCAAACTTGCAGGCAATACAATCATTAGGGGCTGGAGTAGATCATATCTTAGATTATCATACTGTTCCGGCACATATTCAAGTATCTAAAGTAGTGGATGATAATCTTACACATGATATGTGGGAGCATGCTATGTCCATCATTATGTCAGACATGAAAAATTTGTCAATCCATTCGAAAAACCAATCTACCAAAACTTGGAAACCCAAACGATATAAAAGAATTAGAGAAGTATCAATTGGGGTACTTGGTTTAGGAACGATTGGCAAGTATGTAGCTAGTCAATTTTCTATTACAGGCTTCAAAGTAGGTGGATGGTCAAGGTCTAAGAAGAAAATAGAGCATGTAAACACATTTTCAGGAGAGTCTGGATTGAATTCATTACTATCTGTATCTGATTATATAGTCAATATATTACCCTTGACTCCAGGGACAAAAGGAATAATAAATCATAATTTTCTATCTAATATGAAGCAAGGATCATACTTAATCAATATTGGAAGAGGGCCTCATGTTGTGGATGAAGATCTTTTATCAAGTATAGATTCAGGACATATAAGAGGTGCTGGATTAGATGTTTTCCATAGTGAGCCATTACCGGAGGGGAGTCCTTTTTGGAATCATCCTTCTATTATAATTACACCACATGTAGCTAGTTTGACTCATATAAATTCAGTTTATGCACAAGTAGTAGAAAATTATAAAAGATTGAAAAATGAGAAACAATTAATCAATCTTGTAGATCTTATAAAAGGCTATTAATCGATATATCATTGGGATTATGATCAGAGATTGTCTGTTATAAAGATATATTAATCAATTTTCAAAACGAAACACAGAGATCCAGCACTACTGTAGTATATTAGGACTTTATTAATAAATCTATTAGAATGAGAATATTACTTTTTGTGTTACTGGTTTCTTCACTTACGATGTGTAAATCAAAGGATAAAATACCTACTGGAGAAAGGATTAATTATGTAGTGCTACTCAAAGAGGGAGTCACTATAAAAGCTCTTAAAAAGGACATTGACCATGAAATAATAGATGCTAAAAGAAGTAGTAGGTCACAGAACCAATGGACAATTGATTTTAAAAATGATGGGAAAAAATCTCAGCATATTAAGCGAGATCTTCTTAATCTAGATTCTGTAATAAGCGTACTTACATCTAATGAAATTGGCAATATGAATTCAAAGAATTCAAAGAAAGCAAAGGTGTCACCAATTAAAGAAAATCAAAAGCAAGATATTTAATGAAAAACGCACAAACACTAATAACAGGCTTGTTGCTTAGTTTATTTGCTTGGACAGTTTCTGCTCAACAGAATCCAGTTGAATTTACGGTATCAACTACAAAAATTCAAAAGCTTGGAAAAACGAAATCAGTTTCTGAATTGATAGCGAAATCAATAACATCGGAGGAGAAAAAGAAAGCTTATAAACTTAGGAAAAAAGCACCTGAGAATTTTATTGGCAGAGGGAAAAGTAAAGTATCTGTTCCCGAACTTGAACATCAAGGGCATGATGCCGTATGCCAATCGGAAATGGGTAGCAGATCTGCAAACGAACCATTTGTTAATAGAGACGGATTGTTTAATGGATCTATGCCTCATGACCCGACAGGGGATATAGGACGGACTCATTATCTGCAAGCGATTAATGGAACTAGTATAGGTGTATATACAAAGAATGGAGCTGAGGTTGCTAGTTTTTCTGCAAATGCGCTTTGGTCAGAATTCAATATGAGTGGACGAGGAGATCCAATCATATTATATGATGAAATGTCTAATCGATGGTTCATAACAGAGTTTGCTAGTCCAGCGGATGTTCTTATTGCTATATCTGATACTGAAGACCCCCTTGGGTCATATAATGCTTATAACTTTAGCACCCCTTCTTTTCCTGATTATCCAAAATATGGGATTTGGCCAAATGCATTAGTTTTTACTTCTAATGAAGGAGGGAGTAGCAGTTTACATAATTACTTTATTGATAGAGCGGCATTGCTCGCTGGAGAAGAGGATGTAACGATGCAGAGAATCGTAATAGCGGGAAGTTTTACTCAAGCTGGATTTTATGTTTCTACTCCATTAGATTTCAATGGAGATACAATGCCATTAGATACACGGCCTATGGTTATGAAACTTAATGATTCTTCATGGAGTAGTAGTGTTCCTGAAGATAGGGTAGAATTATTTAGTTTTGATATTGATTGGGAAGATCAAGCGAATACATTGGTGACAAGAACAGATATAGTAACTACTCCATACGATAGTTACCCTTGTTCTGTATTTACTTCAGGTAATTTTCCATGTGTACCCCAACTTAATGGTGGTGGACTTGATGCCATACCAGAAATAATAATGAATGTGCCTCAGTATAGAAATTTTGGGACACATCAGTCCATTGTACTTAGTTTTGTAACTGATGCTACAGCTGGGCAGAATCAATCTGCAATAAGATGGATGGAATTGCGTAAATCAGGCATGGAAGATTATACTATATATCAAGAAGGTACGTATGCTCCGGATGGTTTAGATAGATATATGAGTTCAATTGCAATTGATAAATTTGGTAATATTGGATTGGGGTATAATGTATCAAGTCCAGATATATATGTAGGGTTAAGATATACAGGTAGATTAGCGGACGACCCTCTTGGGGAAATGACATTCGAAGAATTCAATGCTGTGGATGGCCTAGGCACAATTGATAGTGGGAGTAGATTTGGTGATTATGCACAGATGGGCATAGATCCTAATGATGGAGTTACCTTTTGGTATACGTCTGAGTATGCTCACAGCAATGGAGCAAGAACAAGAATAGTCGCTTTCCAACTGCAAAAAAATGAATTTGATGCAGCACCTAGTGCCGTTACTAGTCCAGAAACAGGACCGAATCTTGGGACTGAAGAACTGGTTACCGTTAATGTGTTAAATGTAGGATTACAGGATTTGGAAAATATTGTTGTTGGATTACTATATGAAGGAGTTACATTATCCACATTTACAATACCGGATGTACTATCGGAAAATGAAGTATATGAACATACTTTCGATGTATCTATTGATATGTCGGCTTATGAAGATTTTAAAATAGGAACATTTACAAGCATAGAAGTAGATAATAATTTTAGAAACGATACTTTATATACTATAATCAGTAAAGTCGCAATATTAGATGGTGGACTTTCCGATGTAAATGACCTCGAGACATGTAATGATAACAGACCTGTTAACGTAAGAGTTAAGAATACAGGTAGTACAGATCTAACTGAAGTTTCTTTTGAGATATCATCAAATGGTGTTGTTTCTGGGACAGATATTTATGAAGGAAATATTGCATCGGGTGAGAGTAGTCTTGTGCCAGTTCGATTAGCAGGTTTGACTGAAGGTTCAAATGATGTTAAAATATCTATTATTTCGGTAAATGGTGAAGATGATATAAATAATTCCAATAATTCCATAAATTTAAACGTATCATTTATCGACGAACGTTTTGAATATAAATTTCTACTTACGACGGATACTTACCCTGAAGAAACATCTTGGGAGGTAACTAACAGTAACAATGAGGTGGTTTTCCAAGGAGGAGATTATGAATTAAATAATACTTTGTTTACTGAATATTTATGTTTGGAAGATGGTGAATGTTATTCATTCAAAATGTTTGATTCTGGCGGAGATGGAATATGCTGCGGGTTTGGTAATGGTAGCTACCAAGTTGTGGATGCAGAAGGGAATTTTTTAATAATGAGTGATGGGATGTTTGGTTCTCAACAAATAACAGAAATATGTGCTGGTGAGCCTTGTAGTTTAGGGGCAGAAATAATAACGACCAAAGTATCTAATGAAGGAGAATCCGACGGATCTATATTAATTACAGCAACCGGAGGTGTAGAACCATACAGTTTTAGTATTGATGGAGGGAACACATACCAAGATAGTCCTCTTTTCGAAAACTTGGAGGTGGGTGAATACGATATAAGGGTTACACAAGCAGTTGAAAGTTGTGATTATAATGAAACAGTAACAGTGAAATTAAGTACCTCAACAGTTGATGTCGATGGATCATATAGCATAAATGTATCGCCTAATCCAAGTGAAGGGTTTTATCATGTTTTATTAAGTAACCTGAATGTGGATGGTTATAAAATGAATATGCAAGTAATAGATGCCAGCGGACGAGTAATCCAAGAAATGCCACTTCAGAAATATAATAATGTTTTTGAAGGCGATTTGTCGTTAGTAGCTTATCCTAAAGGGATATATTATTTAAGATTTTTAGATAGTTCAATTAAGCACATGGCTAGGGTAGTTAAGATTTAAAAGGATGCTTTCCTATAAAAAATTGTAATCCGTTCATTGCATATTAGCATTGAGCGGATTTTTTATTACTATAAAGTAATAATTGCAAAGATATAGGTACATCCCTAGTTTTAAATAGAACATTATTACTTAGAGCTAACAAGACTATGATTTGTCTTTGCCTAATCGAGAGAGAGCACACTACTATAGAACAGAACCGAATACTTTAGACCTCTGTATCTATACCTAATTGTCCTAATAAAAATGATGCGTTGAAATTTTCACATATACCAGACTTTACTTTATAGTCGAATACCAGATCTCCGTCTTTATAGTCAATATCGAAGTAATAGTTGGCTATTCGATTCTCTTCATTGCCCATTTCTGCGAGTTTGATGTCATGGGTAGCGATCATGGCGTAAGCTTCTGATTCCAATAGTTTTTTTGTGATCCCGATACTTCCGTTCAGCTTATCTTTGGAGTTAGTACCTCTTAGCATTTCATCTATTAAGATAAATGCATCATCTTTATCTTTTAGAACAGAAAGTATCATGCTTATTCTATTAAGCTCAGCTTTGAATGTGGATACATTTTCTTCAAGTGCATCTTTGATTCTCATATAGGTTACAATACTCACTATTGGAATAGAAAGATTAGATGCTGCCACCTTCGTTCCTGTATACCCAAGAATCATATTAAGTCCAATAGTCCTTAATAAGGTAGACTTTCCTGACATGTTAGATCCTGTAATGATCACAACCTTATCTTGCTTGTTAAGAATGAAATCATTTTCAACATTCTGAGATTTTGGAATAAGAGGATGTTCCAATGCATTGGCCTCAATCCTCATATAGTTTTCACTGATCTGAGGATAAGTGTATGTAGGATGATTATATGCATACGTAGCAAGTGACGACATCGCCTCCATAAATCCAATATGCTTGAATATCTTCTCAATTTTGCCTGTATTGGATCTCTTCCACTTTGCTAATTTGTAGATCACACTTAGATCCCAAAGTAAGAGACCATTTCCGACTATGGCTACCAATAAGTTGAGTCTGTAGTCCAGTTGATTTATTATACTACTTAGATCAGATAGGGACTTCAAAGGTAATTCGGTACTTGAGTTTTCGAATTCCTCAGCATGGGATCTTAATAGGGTAGAGTTCCATTTTTTATTAAATAAGCTTTTGAGTACATCAATGTATTTTCTAAGAGAATTGCTTGTGTTTGATAATCTACCTTGTACCTCAGAGATTCGTTTGGTGAAGTTACCTACGAGTAATATATTACCAATAAATAAAAATGATGCGAGTGTATTTGCTACACCATAATTGATAAAGTAAAGGATAATAATTCCAACCCAGATAAGAGGGAGTAATTTTCTATAAATAGTTAGTATTTTGCCCTCTCCGAATGACAGATCCATCTCCATTTGTCTATTGATAGATTCTGCGACATTGTAGTTTTCTAAGCCTTCTAGAGAGAATAGTTTGACAGCAATTTCTTGTCTGTATTCAGTCTCCTTCTCAAGTTCGGCGATTGCTTCTTGTTTTTCTAATAGATCCGATTTCGTTGGCTTCTCTAAGAATATGGTTTTAAGTATTTTATTACCATAGTAAGTCCTACATCTATTGATCAACCCAAAAATAGAATGAGCGCCAAAAATATCTAGATCAGAAGTATAGTGATGATTTGGAATGTCATATTCCTCACCATTATAATAAAGGTTCTGATGTTTGTTGATCGATTCTATTTCATTTTCATTGATATCCTTTAGAGCTTGTTTTTCTGATAGTAGTTTATCAAATTTTTGCTGTTTAATCACAGCCCAGACAAACAGGATAATGATACCAATCAAAAATAGACCAAAAACGATAATATTAGTTTTGATGATAAAGTACAGAAGAGGAATAGCTAGTATGAAAACGGCAAGCCGAATCATACTATATCTGTGACTTAGCCCCTGATAGACTTCAATATCAATTTTAGCTTGATCTACTCTATTATTGTAACTCTCGATTATTTGCTTAGCACTTGTCATTGTAATATATATTCAAATATCTTGGGTAGTAGAATAAGGGATGTACACATTATTGCAACAAAAATATCTTTTCATTACTAAAACACCTACTAATATCGACGAGTGTAATGCAACATAATTAATCTTCCACATTGACAGAACCGGCTACCTTTATTGTCCCGAAATTTGTAAATGCTTTAGAATCCAATCCGCTTTTATTACCAGCAAAATTAATATTTTTTAGATACAAGTCACCATTGTTGAGAAACGCCCCGCCATCAGTCGCTGAGCTGCTATTGATGAGTGCTAGTTCAAAAAGAGATAATGTAGTTCCTGCATTAATATTAAATATTCTCGAGATATTATTCCCAGAAATTAAAAGATTTGGAGCACCTAAACCGACCACAACAATATCTTTAGTTACGACTATTTCAGAGGTTAGAAGTAACGTAGAATTCAATAAACTAGGATCAAAATAGATAGTGTCCCCTTGACATCCATTTTCGATCTTGTGTCTCAACGTAGTTATTCCGCTTATATCTAAACCTGAGGTTACAACTTTGTTACCAGCCGTACATCCATTGATCGTTACAGAAACATCATTACTTGACAATTCTCCACATATGGTACCGTTTGTAATATCATTTTGTAAAGAAGAAAATGTTTGGTTATTATATAGAGATAGATCTGTAGAAGCGATTGTCATGAACCCTTTTACTGTATAAGTGTCATCATAATATATGGTGCCATCTGTCAAGTTAGCTTCATCTACTATATCTATTATAAATCCAGAAGAATTATAAATGGCAAATCTATAGATAAACCCGATAGGAAGTACATCAGTGTTGATCAAAGATCCTAAGCTATTACTGGAAAAATTTACATTAAAAGACCCCGTTTCATTGCTATTAAAACCGGAAATAACCATTTCAATTACATCTCCATCGGATAATGAAATTGAATAAGTGTTCCCTATTGTTACAGGGTTAAAGCTAAAATTAGAACCGATCCAGTTTTGACAGCTTGTGATGGGAGGCGAAAATTCATCTTCATAAATATTTATTACTTCGTTTGCAGAACCAGATGTTGTGAAAACATAGGTGTCTGTGGCCGTAGCTGTTAATATGTGTGATTTATAGTAAGGCATATTAGTAAATGCTGAACAGCTCCCGGACGAATTATTGCTGCCAATTAGGTTTGTGTTTGGATATGATGAGTCAAAATTTCCAGAAACAGATGTTATTTCCTCTCCGACTAATAGGCCCAAATCTAAAGATGGGTCTCCAGCATTCGCCGTTACGCTATCATCATTTATTATTGAAGAAGAATTGGTAACACAATCCGAAATTATAGAAAAGTCGGTTTTATTTATAGTGAAAAATATATTACCTACAGCTTCGATTTTGATTCTTCCTGTCACTGTTCCATTTAATGGCATGGTTACGAATTCAGTTCCATCATTAGGAGTGTTGGATACCAGAGTAGTTGGGTATGTGTCTCCACCATCAGAAGAAAATAGGATGTTTACATTACTACATGATATCGGAGTCAAATCTGTATTGCCCACAGTCCATTGTATGTCTACGGACTCTCCTGCTAAGTAAGCAGTTGGCGTATTCGCTGTTGTGACTTCGAATGGTCCAGAATTACCATCCACTGTGATGGTAACATCCTCATATGTTACACCACTAATCCCATTTGCATCAATCCCTCTTGCTGTACATCTCATATCAATTGTTCGTCCAACTTCGGGTAGTATCTCTCCCATTGTCTGCGTGTTGTCGAGAATATCAGACATTTGTGGGAAATATCTAAAACTACCACCAGTAGATGGGTCAAAACTTCTAAATAATGGGGCCGTAGTGCTTGTCGCAGCATCATTAGGAGCTCCGTCTGGGCAAGAAAGGGTTAAATTATCAGTATCAATTTCTTCCCAAGAACTCAAAAGAGGATCTCCATCCGGGTCAGTGACCGTTGCAGACAGATAGAAAGGTGTCTCTTTTGGTATTGTCATGCTCGCAGGCATTGTGATTGCGGGAGGTGAATTTCCAGAAGAAGTTGATGTAAAACATCCTCCAGATCCCGAAACAAAAGTTTCAATTTGTTCTATACTATATCCATGTAAATAGAAAAAGTTAGACTGCGGAGTAATGTTTTGATCAGAGCACCCATTGGCAGCCCAGCAAACATCCTGATAACTCATCAGACTATTGCCAGATCCTGGTTCTACGCCAGTTCCCACAGATCTAGCACTGCCGCAATTTGCAGCTGTACCATAATAAGTATGTGTAGCATTTAGTTGATGACCAACTTCATGTGCAAAAATTGACATCCAGGTGTTATTGGTATATACACCTCCACAGCCTGACCATCCTGTTGCCTTACTAGCTGATGTACAAGCTACGCCCAGGCCTGCAATTCCACTGCCCCATCCACCACCGCCAGGAGGAGGTGGCATTTCGTAGAATGCGTGACCTATATCATAATTTGCACTACCGATACCACTGTTGATAACAGTTTGAGTAGTGTTCAGCTGAGTATTAACATTTGTTGGATCTAAGCCATCAGTAGCTGGATCAAAAAATATAATATCATCATTATCAGCTGTAAGTTCGAATGTAATGGCTAAGTCTCTTTCGTATATTGTATTTAATAGATTAAGGTATTCTGTGATTTTTGCATTTATCGTAGTTAAGTCATTACCATATTTTGCTGAGAATTCTCCAGTAGATGCTACAGCGATTATAAACTTTCTCTCCATACTACCGATTGAAGCTCTAAGTGTACTTGTTTTTTCTTTTTTAATATGAGAATGATCTGCTCCACATGATATAGATTGTAAGCTAGAACTATCATAATTATAAGCTTTATGATTTTTGCCTTGGCCAGGTTCTATGAATACATTGCCAGTCTGTGTATATAATAAAGCACTCATTCCTAGTGAAGTGATAGACATTCTACCAGAGATCAATTTGTCTTTGACTCCTCTTACTTTGTATGATTTGTTCTCGGGATAACGTTGATATATGGCATCCGCAACTACAGGCGCTTCAGCTACCTCTACTTCATGATAAACTCCATCAGCAAAAGGGATTTTCATTTTGATCCATGATTGGTTCTTTTCAGAAGATCTTGGTGCATTTGAAAGATCGGCTTTTATAGTTTGAAGAGAAGGTGTAAAAATAAACGCTTCCTGTTTTTCTTCTTCGATATTAATATCAGTTCCGTTAAGTGTGATTGAAGATTGAGAAAAAGAAAATAACGGAATGAATATCAAGAATGCAGCAAATGTGTATTTCATAAATTTTATTAACGCTTATATGAGTAGAGAACTTCTGATGTTAATACTTAAGAATACTTTTGATTAGGATAAGTGAGGCCTGAATTTGTATATATATAAACTAATAACATCAATCGTAACAAATATCACTAATAAAGAGCAATTTTCATACCATTCCCGCATTGAATTATCATATTGAAATAAATCATATTCAATCTAACGTAGTTATATACTAGACTTAAGTACAGTGATATACCATACGAATGTTATCTATGTACTTTCCATTTTCTTTAAAGAAGTCCTTTACTTTACCACAAGACTGGAAGCCCAATTTATTATATAGTGCCTTGCCTGATTCGTTGCTATCATACACATCGAGCAGCACTAACTCAAGAAAACGATTCGCTTTTGCCCACTGCAGTGCTTCATTCATCAATATAGTGCCAACACCTAGACCTTGCCAGTCTTCAGTAATGCCTATTCCTAACATGGCAGTATGTTTTAACTTTCTTCTTTGACTACCATTGATATCTACATTACCAATTAAGCGACCATTATGTTCAGCGACAAAGAGGCAGCTATTTTCTTGTTGGCATAGCTTATTTATAAGCGCTTCTTCTTGTTCAGAAGTATTTTTATATTCGTCCTCGAACAAAGGGATAGTCTTCGTGTTCCGTATGTATTCTAATTTAAGATTAAGTAATGATGCACCATCTTTTACTTCGGCAGATCTGATAGTTATATCTAGGCCATTCTTAGATTTGTAAGTAGATTTTTTAGTCATACATTTTGAAATAGAGATTTATTGTCAATATCAAAAATCGATTCTGCATTTCTAGCAGTTCAAAGATGATTTTTAGAATTGACCAAGATTAGTTGTATCGGAATACAACAAAATGGAATGCACACTTTTTTTATTCAATTCTTCAATTTAGTTACGAAGATAATTACCAATATAGACATTGAGAAAGACACACAATAAAGATTTGCCATTTATTAAAGATGACTGGACGGGCAACCCAATCAACAAAGACAATCAGTACATGAATCTCGATGGACTATCTGCAAGAGGGGTCAAAGATGTATTCAAGTGGAAAGTTCTCGAAAAAAATAAATATGCTGAACAGCGAAAGAACCAACGGACAAATGTCGAGGTCCAAAAAAATTCTGATTTTCTAAATGTTGCGGAAGATAAAATCACATGGTTAGGACACGCTACATTCGTCTTTTGCTTAGGTGGTGTAAAAATTATTACTGATCCTATTTTATATGATATTTGGCCGTTAAAAAGATTTACAGAATTGCCATGTGAAGTTGATCAGTTAATTGATTTTGACATCATTCTACTTTCTCATAATCATCGAGATCATGCAGATGAAAAAAGTATGAAAAAGATCACTGACCTCAATCCTGGCGCGGTAATCTATACCGGATTAGAAATCAGTAAACTACTAATAGGGTGGGGTGTGAAAAATAAAATAGTAGAGGCAGGTTGGTATCAGTCCTATCCTAAGTTCGAAAATAAAATTGAGATAACATACCTTCCAGCTAAACATTGGAATAGAAGATATCTTCATGATTTGAACAGGATGTTATGGGGCAGTTTTATGATTTCTTATAATGGGAAGAATATCTATTTCGGTGCTGATAGTGGTCTTGGGGTACATTTCGAGGAGATAGGAAATATGTTCGATATTGATGTTGCAATTTTAGGTATTGGAGCATACGAACCCATTTGGTTTATGAATCTCAGCCATACGAGTCCAGCTGGCGCTTTAGTTGCCAAAGATCAACTTAAAGCACAGTCAATGATACCGATGCATTATGGAACGTTTGACTTGAGTGATGAGCCTATATTCAACCCGAAAGAGGTACTTCTAGAATTATCTAAAGATAGAGGGGACATAAAAATATTAGATATCGGAGAGAGGTTTAGTTCCTATTAATATTTGGGGATAGAAACAATAATTCAGCGGCGCGAAGTTATAATCGTAATATATGTACAAGTTTACTTCTAAAACAAAAAAGCCCCGATTCACATCGAGGCTTTTTTTTAAATTGAATGATATCAAGGAATATAATACTCCTTAAAAGGTCAATTCAATTTAAAAAACATTTGTACTGTACTACCGTTATTTTCGAAAGAGATTTTGTCTGCCAATCTAGACATGATGAATACGCCTCTTCCTCCACAGCATTCGATATTCTCGGGTGCTGTAGGGTCGGGTATTTCATTCGGGTCAAAACCTTTTCCTTCGTCCGTAACTGAGATGGCAACTCCACTCGTTTTACCTTCCATGCTGATCTCCACTTTTTTTGATTCATCTGCATTATTGCCATGTAGTATGGCGTTATTTACAGCTTCTGTGAGACTAATCAGTATGTCCGGAAACTTCGTTTCATCGATATTCATATCGTGTTGCGCGTTTCTCAAATAGTTTTCAACTTTCAAAATATTGTTTGGATTCGAACTTATAGTTAACATTTTACTACTCATTTTCAATATTTCCATTAATGCCAATAAGAATTACGATCTATTGTCCCTTTAGGGCGTTATAGTATTCGTCTACGAGTTGTTTGTAATAAGGTTTTAATGCAGGTGATACGGTTTTGTACATTTCTAGCTCGGCCTCTCTCTTTTTGATATACTCTTTGAGTGAAGGCGGCAGCTCTCTTTTTTTCTCCGATGCTGTTTCTGCTTTACGCTTATTGTCAAATTCTCGTTGTCTTTCGGCTTTTTCAGCTTCTAACAATCTAGTTGTGATATCTTGCTGACGTTTCAGCATTTCACCATCGAGACGCTTGTTGACCAAGTCTGTCTCTATTTTATTCATTTCATTTATGATTTCTTCCATCTCCTTGCTCCCTTTGCCTTGTTCTTTGGCATCTTTTTGAGCATCTTGGAGTGCTTTCCTCATAGCGGCTTGTTGTGCGGCAGCCTCTGCAAAGTCTTTGGATGATGGTTTTTTGCCCTTTCCTTGTTTTTCTTGCATGCCTTTGAGAGCATCTTCCATTCCTTTGCTACCTTCAGACATCTTATCTTTTGGTACTTTTCCAGATTTTCCTTGGCCTTTGCCTCCAGGTTTGTTGCACATTTGCGATCCCGGCATACTAGCTCCTTGTTCCTTTTGCATTTCTTCCATCGACTCGGCTAACATCAGTGCAAGATCATTGACATTCTTCATTGCTCGTCTCTGGTTATCTGCAGCCTGTCCAGTTTTTCTAGCTTCAAGTTCTTTGAGGCTTTCCTTAACATTAAGTTTGACCTCAGTTACTTTATCAAGAACGTAACTTTGGATCTTATCGTTCCTATTGGCCAGTGCTGTTAGGCTATCCTCAACCAATTTGAAATCATCTTGTAATTTGAATTGTCCCTGAACTAGTTCTACATATCTCGGTGTGACTGTTCTTGTTTTAACAAAGTCATTTACCAATTCTTCTTGGTCGAATGATATTTTGACAAGATTTTCTAACAACTGACGAATCATCTTTATATCCTCGGATTGCTGTTCCTCATCACCGCTTTCCATACTAGATTGCAAACTCCCTGCCATTTCTTTCATTTTCTCAGCGGCCTTCTTCTGAGACTTAGATGCTCCTTCACTATCTTTTTGCTCCATTTTTTCGCCAGCATCTTGTTGCTCTTCTTGTATTTCCTCCATTTTCTCCTCGTTGTCATCGCCGAGGTTTTTAGGAGTTTCTAGCTCTTCATTTTCTTTTTCTAACTCTTCTATTTTTTCCTTGATCTCCTCCATTTTTTCATTGAGCTTCTCTTGCTCTTTTTTGAGTTGATCTTCTGGTTTTTTCTTTTCTTCTGTTTCTTTTGCAAGTTCTTCCTGCTCTTCAGCTAGTTTTTCTAATTCTTCTATTGTCTCTTTAACTTCTTTTTCTAATTCAAGTGATTTGAACAACTCAAGAAGTCTTTCCATTTCTTTTTCAGACGATTGATTCTCTTGCTCCATTTGCTCCATCATTTCTAGAGCACTCTCTTTCTCTAGTTCTTGCATGAGCTCTTGGATTTTTTCCATCAAGTCTTGTTTCTGAGGATCTACAGCTTCTTCGAAGAGTTCCTGGAGTTTTTCTTGTTTCTCTTGAATCTCTTCTTTCTGGTCCTCCATCTCTTCTTGGTTCTTCATATTCTCGTCGAACTTCTTCTTCGCTTCTTCGAGCTTTTCTTGCATCTTCTTTTGTTCTTCAAGAAGTTTCTCCATGTCCTTTTTATCCTGCCAATCCAATTCTTTTTCTTGAAGGAGCTTTTCTCTCATCTTCTTGTACTGCTCACGGATTTTCTCCATGTTTTTGAGAGATTCCTTTAGGTTGTCTTTAATTGCTTCTTCGTTTACGTCTTCTATATCTTTTAGATCTTCGATGCTCGGTTTCTCGAAACTCATCATGCCCGTTTTGGCAGACTTGCTACCGTTTACAGCATCATTATCTTTTGTTTCGAAATAGTAGGTTACATTTTCACCAGGTTTAAGTTCTATTTCGTTGATATCAAACGTATGTTCGAATGCAGCCTCTCTTGATTTCGGATCACTTAGTTTTACAATCTGAAGAGGCATCTGAGATCCGTTAGCCTTAGTAACATTATAGTTGAATGTTACTGTGTTAAGGCCATAATCATCACTGGCACGACCCACAAAAAATAGTAATTTGTTTTCAGTGCTATCTACAAAACTCTCTACAGATATTGTTGGATATTGATCTTTTATAACATTAAGAGAATAACTTACTGAGTCTCCTTGAGGTACATTTTCGTTCGATATGAATACCTTATAGAAGTCATTATTTCTGATACGTTTTGCATATGAGTATTCGTCATTTCCTTTTCTTTCAGCACTAACCTTTTCTTTTAAAGAAGTAAATAGCAGAGATACGTCTTCAGTATTTAGTGTGTTGAAATTCCATTTTACACGAGTACCTTCTGGCATAACTAAATCACCAAGATTATTAATCTTTTCATCTTTTCTGCCAGTATATCCTGGATAGTCAAGGCTTACATTGAAGTTTGCGAGATTTGGCTTGGCTAGTACTTTTAGTAAATTGTCATCAGAAGAAACCTGTCCAGAAAAAACTCGAAATGGAGTATCTTTTTGCACGTTCCTAATCATGTAGCTGTAAGTCTCAGCGTCTACTTTTTCGAGTCTGTATTGGAAATTATCGATTTCTATGAAAGCTTCGTTTGGCAATACTTCACCTTCAACTTTGATATTTACTTTGTAATCGTCATGTTGGATCACGGTAGGATCTTCTTGATCAAATATAAATTTATACGGAGCTTCTCTTTCGAATTCTTTGCTGTTATTGATCAGCCTGTATGTACCATCTTTTATAATACTTGGTGCTGCAAATATGATCACGAGAAACAATAACATCGGAGGCAATGCATATTTTAAATATTTTCTATTTTTCGAAAGATCGATTGCAGACTTAAAAGGCACAGGAGATATTGATTCAGTTTTCTGGTCGATACTCGCTTCTACGAGAGCCTGATTAGATGCACTTTCTGCTTGTTTTTTTAGTTGTAATACATTGAGTAATTTATCTTCAACTCCATTGAAGTGCTCACCTATAATATTGGCAGCTTGTTCATGCGATATCGTTTTACCTAAACTGAAGAATTTTGTCAACGGGGCAAGAACCCACCATGCAAGGGCACTCAAGGAAGTAATAACAAATCCCCCAAATAATATCTTTCGAATACCTGTGCTGAAATAAAAATTATACTCTAGAATATTAAATAAAAGGAATAGAGCTATTACTAACCCTAGCGTATATAAACTACCTCTTATTAACTTGTTGATATAGTATTTTCGAATAAACTGATCTAACTTTGTGATCAGAGTATCATAGTTACTCTTGTTTGCCATATTTACATTTCTTCCACGACATCGTGGTATTATCAGTAATAAACACTAAGTAAAGAAACTAGTTTAGTGTCCCACTTATTTAGCTGATAGTTCGGTTTTGTTTTATCACACATTCGTATTAACAATACTAAATACAAATTAGTGCAATACTGACATGTAAATTAGGTATAATAAAACGGTTTATCAAGTGCCGAAACCAGAAATATAGAGAAATGGCCTATGTACCATCTATTTTAAGAGAACCTTAAAGGATTATATCCAATAAATCAATGTCAAATACTAATGTAGCCTTACCAGGTATGCCGCCAGTTCCATTATCACCATATCCAGCATCTGATGGAATGATAAGTGTACATGATCCACCAATAGCTATCTCAGGGACACCTATCTGCCAACCTCTGATCAAACTACTTAAAGCGTTAGAATAACTTTCGCTTGAATCGAAAACACTGCCATCTGTTAACCTACCTTCATATGCAATAACAATATTGCTATTAATATTTGGTTTGAACCCAGTTCCTGGTGAGTGTATTACTATATGAACTCCTTCTGCGAGTTCAGTAGTGGTTAGATTATTTGCAATTATATATTCATCAACTGAGATTCCTGGGTCTTTTCCGCAAGATGAAATGATCGTTGTAAATGCGATAAGAAGAAATATGTATTTCATAAATTTATTTTTGCAAGTTTAAGAAAAAGAAATCAATTGTAAATCAAAAATTAGGACTGAATTAGCAGGAATAGAACCATTTTCCTGACTACCATATCCAGCCGAAGCGGGGATTATTAGAGTACATGACCCACCGACTCCGATTTCTTGAAGTCCAATTTGCCAACCTTCTATTAAGCTACTCAATTGAAAAGTAGCATCTTCACCTGAGTCGAAAATTGTGCCATCTGTAAGTCGGCCTTCATAGGTAACAGTAACGACACTATTGATATTCGGCTTCGAATTTTCATCACCTATATCTTGGATTATAATGTGTACTCCACTAGGGAGTAATTGTGTTGTGAGATTATTTTCTTCAACATATTTATCGGCATCTGAACCAACTTCTATAAGGTCGATTTCAAATACAAGAGGTGAATTTGGAGGTATCAACCCATTGCCAGCTCCAGTTTCTCCATATCCTACCTCCGATGGTATAATTAGAATACATTTTCCGCCTTCACCAATTTCTTGGAGTCCGATTCCCCATCCTTCTATTAAATTACTAAGATTAAATGAAACATCTTCCCCTTCGTCAAAAAGTAACTCGTTTGTCAATCTACCTTTATAACTAACTCGAACTTCAGAATTGGCTGTTGGTTTTTTACTATTCCCTGGTTCTAGGATTACTATTTGTACTCCTTTGTCAAGGACAGTTGTGGTAAGATTATTTCTTTCAATATATCCTTCAACACTTGTCGTCGAGAAAATACCTTTCAAGGTAACTTCAAAAACCATCGTGGACCTTTGAGGAATATTATTTAATATTTGTTCTCCAAATGCAAGGCTTGGAGGTAGTATAAAAGTACATTTCCCACCAACACCTATTTCTTTAAGGCCTGTTTGCCAACCTAAGAGTAGTGTATTATACACTCCAGTAAAACCTTCACCTTCTAGTACCGTCTCACCAGTGTTAGCTACGATTCCTCTATAGTCTACTAGAACTACCTGATCAGCTGTTGCTCTTTGCGAATCACCAGCTTCTTCGATTTGAATGTACATTCCGCCTTCGAGTTCGATGGCATCTAGGTTATTCTGTTCTACATATTCCATTGGTGAGATTCCGTCAAATTCATTAGAGCACGATGTAATCAATGCCAGTAATGAAAATATAAACAGATACTTACAAGATCTTATAAATCTTAAGTTTGAGACTCTAAAAAAGTCAATTGTACGAGATGTAGAATATGCAGCTGTATTGCTAGTTGTTTTATTCATCTATTAAATTTTGGATTGCAAAAGTAATATTTCATAGTGGATAGCTTATATAATTTAATGCTACATTTATTTAAACGTGCTCAAGAACAAAAGAGTGGTGTCTAGAAAAATTATATTTTTACCATTTGTAATCTTTCTTAGGATTGGTTTGTTGGTGATATCTAATGGGAGAATTTTTAAATCTCTTCAATGTGCACCACATTCGTAGTTGTAAATACAAAAGACTTTAAATGGCAGATTTTCATAAAATAAAAGTGGCAGATGTAATTGCTGAGACAGAGAGTTGCGTAAGTATATTATTTGATATCCCAGAAGAATTAAAGGCCGATTTCGATTTTACAGCGGGTCAATATCTGACGATAAAAGCTGAGATTAATGGAGAGGAAGTAAGGAGAGCATATTCGATATATACAGCACCTAATGAAGAACTCCTTGGTGTATCTGTAAAAACAGTAGAAGGCGGACAAATGTCTACTTATCTGAATAGTAATATAAAGAAAGGTGATAGTCTTGATATCATGAGACCTGATGGTAGATTTACCTTGATTACACTTCAGGATGTACAGAGAGATCATTATTTCTTTGCGGCTGGAAGCGGTATTACGCCTGTGATGTCAATGGTAAAGTCTATGCTTGAGCAAGAACCAAAGAGTACAGCCTACCTATTGTACGGAAACAAAAATGAAGAAAATATAATATTCAAAGACGCGATTGATGCGCTAAAAGAAAAATATGAGGGACAAATAGTAGTGGAGATGACCTTGAGTCAACCAAAGACCGAAAAAGAAAGTGGTATCATGGGTATTCTCGGTAAGAAAAAAACTTCATGGTCGGGACTAAAAGGACGAATAGATTCTGCCAAGGTTGCTAGATTTGTTCAGGAAAATCCTCCAAAATCCGAACATGCAGAGTACTACATTTGCGGGCCAGGTGCCATGATAGAAACAGTACAAACCACTCTAATGGGTAATGGTGCAGAGAAGTCTAATATTCATCAAGAATACTTTACTTCAGGAGATAGTAGTAATTCTGATTTAGCGGGCGGTACGGATGGTGCAATATTATATGCAAAGTTAGGAAGTAAGAATTTCGAATTGCCTGTCCAGAAAAATAAAACGATCTTGGATACGATGCTTGATGCAGGACATGAAGCTCCTTATTCTTGCACAAGTGGTGCTTGTTCTACATGCATGGCTAAGTTGACCAAAGGAACAGTAGAGATGGAAGCCTGTTTTGCTTTGGATGATGATGAGATTGCAGATGGTTTTATTCTTACGTGTCAGGCGCACCCTTCATCAGCCGAAGTGGAAGTGGATTTTGATGTTTGACTTTAGGGGCCTCATTAAATTTATAGTTTATTGCTTTGTGTTTAGTTCTTTGTGCTCTTGTGCGTCTAAAAAAACGGTAGAAAAGGAAAGAGTAATATTGCCTGTCTACGAGAAAAATGCTCCTCTAAATCTAGATTCTACTCATAATGAAATAGGAATATTGACTTATAACATTAAGGCGATAGGAACAAAGGAAATAGAAGAAACGAATGCATTCGTAGAGTATGCTCAAGACGAAGACTTTTCTATTATTCTATTACAAGAAGTGTTTAGTGAAAAAACTAGACTAAGTATTTTAGATAGTCTTAAGAGTAAGTACCCTTATCAAGTTGATCGAGTTGATTACACAGGATTTTGGCGAAGCATCTGTCATGATTCAGGTTTGATGCTATTGTCTAAATATCCTATGGTGGATGTTTCTGATGTTTTATTCGATGGAGAAATAGAAAATAAGGGGCATTTTTTTCACCGATTTTTACCAAAAGAAGTTTCGATAACGCTAGACTTTATGTCCAATAAGTCGATCCTAGGGACACTTATAGTATTGCCAAATGATCGTCACTTGTTGGCTTTTACTTCGCACACGCAAGCATTTGGTAGTCCAAAACATAAATCAAACCAGTACAGGATTATCTATGAGTTTATTGAAGAATCCGTAAAAAAACTTGCTTTAGCTGGTAAAATAGATCCAACCAAGACAGCTGTAATTCTTACGGGAGATCTAAATACAAATGCTTACTGGAAAAAACGATACGGAGAACTTCTCAATCAGCTAAAAGAACCAAATGACATCCATTTGTTGCACAATAAAGAGAAGGAGGAGTATAGCTTCAATGCCAGTATCTTCAATATGCTTTTTCGATTTGATTATATATTTAATTACGATAAAGTGGGAACATACAATATGCTTCCATTAGAAATAAAGACAGCAAAGGTGACTGATATACGAGTAGGTGACAAGAGTATTTCTGATCACATGCCTATTATTTCTGTATTGGGATATTGAAACCTATCCAATTATTCCTCACCATTCCATTCTTTATAAAACTGATCTAGAAACTTCTGCATGTAATCATGCCTTTTTTGAGCTATTTTTTTACCCGATTCTGTATTCATCAAATCCTTAAGTAGAAGAAGTTTTTCGTAAAAGTGATTTAGTGTAGGAGCGGTAGATTTCTTATATTCCTCCTTTGACATGTTCATGTTGATAGGAACTCCAGGATCATATATCTTATGATTTTTGAAGCCTCCGTAATTAAATGTTCTTGCAATACCAATGGCTCCAATAGCATCAAGTCGATCTGCATCTTGTACTACATCAAGTTCTATCGTGGATATCGT
>CALKXE010000052.1 GCA_938003955.1 uncultured Saprospiraceae bacterium
GTTATATCCAGATATAGTTTTTGAAGAGATTCAAAATATAGAGATCAGCAGTGTTACTTATACTATTGTAAAGCCCATAAAAAGACTTCATAAAAGAGATGATTTGGCATCTAAGCATCTCCTAAAGGAAGTCACTTTGAACAAATATTATATTGTCAAAACAGCCAAGCTAGGAGATAATCGATTAAATTATACTGCTAGAAAATGGGATTTTCGTATAGGATATACCGTCATACCGATTAAAGTCTATCCTTTTCGAGATGGACCTTTGGACTTTGCATCCAGTAATTTATCTCAAGGAGCATCCATCGGCTTATCGCGACAGATAAGTAATCGTAAATCGGATCTTTGGTTGACGGGAAGTTTTAGTATGAATTTTACTAAGATAACTCCGAGGTCTGACGATTTTTTAGATGACCGATTCGAAGGAAATGATCTAGCAGCACTGTCACCTGCTGTAGGCCTGAGTATAAGCTATAAAAATGCTGAGATCGGACTATTTGCCGGCAAAGATTTTTTACCAGGGACAGCTGCTACTGTATGGAAGTACAATGGCGATACTTGGTATTCTATTGCTATAGGTACATCTTTTGGAACAAGAAAGAACTAGTCTTTGAACAATTATAGAAATAATAATAACACCGTGGATATTATTATCCTTGGGTTTAAGAATGTTAAAGTTTATAGTTTCAGATAATCCTAAAATACTTTTAAAGAACAATAAGTACTTGCTTATGACCCAGCTTTCATATTTATATAGCAGTTCACAACATGAATGAGGTTGTTGACCACATTAATTGCTTTGTAATCCCAATTGGTGGCTATTATTGACTGATGTGGCGAAAAAAAATTAGCAAATCACAAAATAAATTAGTCGTATGAAGACCATAGAACTACATAAAAGACCTTCGTTGTTTGCTCCGAGTCTCAAAAGACTAAAGCCTAAGTTCCGTATCGTTACAATAGATGAAACTAAGATTATTGATAAATCAAAAATCAATTATCTAAAGTCAGATGGCAGCTATTGTGAGGTGCATATGTTGGATGGTAGTCAAGTTTGCTGTTCTGTTACCATGAAGACGATATTCGCCAAGTTGGATACAAATGTATTTTTCAAGACGCATGCTAGTTATGTAGTTAATATAGATCAGATTGTGTCAGTGAGCTCGCGTCATGATATGGTTGTACTTGACTCCGGAGCAAAAATACCAGTATCTCGTGTTAATAAACAAGTGATCAAAGAGAAAATGGAACTATGGTTTGATTAAGGGAGAGATATATTTCGATGTTTTATTATTACGTAAAGGTGGGGCTAGCTAGCATTCATTCACCATGCTTATTTACCATTTGCACCACGTATATGTCACTCACCACATAGGGTAGCTTAAACTCTGATGGTTTATATATTTTAGACTCCGAAAATGTATTGTTAGAGAAAGGGCCAGATTGAGCTATCGATCGGGTCTACATACAAGTGTGAATGATAGAACAACAACAACAACAACAACAACAACAACAACAAAAGGAGCAGTTAGCTTCTAAAGAGATACCTGTAGGTGGTTCATTGGGTATATTAGCATACGGGTATAAGGGTATTATGATGTGGCGTCAAGTCCGTCATGATGCTGTTCAGAGAAGAGATACCAAACTTTCCACAACAAAACAGAGCAATGAAGAAAACTAAGACATTAGTCATTGGCTGGGATGCTGCAGACTGGAAGTTCCTAAATCCTTTGATCGATCAAGGGCTCATGCCTAATCTTGAGAAGCTGATCAATGAAGGAGTGTCCGGCAGGTTATCTACAATAGATCCACCATTATCACCCACTTTATGGACTAGTATTGCAACGGGCAAAAGACCATATAAACATGGAATCCATGGATTTACGGAACCCCGACCTGATGGTAAGGGATTAAGACCTATGAATATCACTTCAAGGAAGTGTAAAGCAATCTGGAATATACTCACTCAGCATAACTTAAAAACACATGTAGTAGGGTGGTGGCCATCTCATCCAGCGGAGCCTATCAATGGCGTTATGGTATCCAATTTATACCAAAACTCTAAAAATACATCATACGATAATTGGCCGATGTTGGACGGCACTGTACATCCGCCAGAAAAGGCAGAACTGTTTAAAGAGATACGAGTACATAAACAAGAAATAACAAGCAATCACATTGATCCTTTAATCCCACTTTTTAGTACGATCAATCAACAGGAAGATAAACGTCCCGGGATGTTAGCGGGGACGATTTCAGAATGTGCATCGATACACAATGCAGCTACTTATATCCTCGACAATGAAGACTGGGATTTTGTAGGAGTATACTATGATGGTATTGATCATTTCTGTCATGGATTTATGAAGTATCATTCGCCCAAGCGTCCACATATTTCTCAAAAAGATTTTGACCTATATCAGGAAGTCATCAATGGTGCCTGTCGGTATCATGATATGATGTTAGGACGTTTATTGGATTTGGCTGGAGAGGATTGTAATGTGATGTTGATCAGTGATCATGGGTTCCATCCTGATCATAATCGACCAATTAAAGTGCCTAAAATACCGATGGGACCCGCAGTAGAGCACAGTCCATATGGGGTGATCGTGATGCGAGGGCCAGACATTAAAAAGGATGAGATGATCCATGGCGCAAGCTTGCTGGATATCACGCCGACCATTTTGCAGTGGTATGATCTTCCTGTAGGAAAGGACATGGACGGGAAAGTATTGGTCAATGCTTTTAAAGAAAATCCTGAGGTTAAATATATTGAGAGTTGGGAACAGGTAGCAGGGGATGACGGATCGCATCCAGAGGGATTTCAATTGGACGAAGTGGGTGCAGAAGTGGAAATGCAACAATTGATCGAGTTAGGATATATAGAGGATTATGGCGACGATCACGATAAAGCGATCAAGAAGACCCTCGCAGAAAATAAATTTATATTGGCGAAAGCCTATATCGATGGACAGAAATGGGATGAAGGGATTGTATTGTTGGAAGAATTATATGCCGAGTTTCCAGCGGAAATTCATTACATATCACGTCTGATCCATTCCTATCAAGCGACCAGCCAATTAAAAAAAGCGCGACAAGTGACGAATGCACTCAAAGAATTATACCCGACGCGTGGCGTACAAATGGATCTATTGGAGGGGAGCTTATTGTTTTCAGAAAATAAACCCAAAGCAGCCTTGAAACAGTTTCTGAAAGTGAAGGAAGAGGCGGGTGATTTTTACCAAATAAATCTTAGAATCGCCAATGCTTTATTGTCGATGAACGAACACGGTAGAGCACTTGACGTCATCAATGAAGAATTAGCATTGAACGTAGAAAGTGAACAGGCACATTATACAAAAGGAACTATTCTGTATCAGCAAGCAAAATATGCAGAGGCCTTGGAATCTTTTCTAACGACAGTGGGACTCGATTACTATAAGCCTGCTTGTCATTTTTATATTGGTGAATGTTTACTGGAGTTGAATGAATTTGAAGATGCCATTCAGGCCTATGAGAGCTGTCTCAATATAAGCCCTGTGATGAATAAAGCGAGGCACCGAATCATATATATATTATTGAATAAAATCAACCAGCCAGGTAGGGCAAAACAATACGAAATAGCGTTTGAAGATTTTATCAAAGGGACGATCACGATTGTTTCTGGCTTGCCAAGAAGTGGGACATCACTCATGATGCAAATGTTGGAGGCAGGAGGCCAAAAGGTATTTTCGGATGAGAATAGAGTCGCTGATGAAAACAACCTCAAAGGATATTACGAGCATGATGCCATAAAGAACATTGCCAAGAAAAAAGAGTTTTTGGTGGATGCCAATGAGAAAACAATGAAGGTCATCGCACATCTTCTACAACATCTTCCTCCACATTACAAGTACAAGATTGTGTTTATGAATAGAGATTTGTCGGAAGTCATACATTCTCAACAAAAAATGCTAATCCGTGATGGAAAACGGGTCAATGAGGATCTATTGCCCTTGTACTTATTTGACAAATATGAAAAGACCGTTACCACCGCTAAGCAATGGATGGATCATCAACGAAATGTTGAATATATCGATGTAAATTATAATGATTTAATAGAAAACCCATTTGGACAATCCTTATTTATTAATGAGTTTTTCTCAGGAGACTTACGACCAGAAGATATGGCACGTGTGCCAGATGTAAGCTTATACAGAGAAAGAAAAAAAGAAAAAGTTTTACTATGAATAAAAAATTACAAACAAAGTTAAATAGTTATAAAAAACAATCCAAGGCGACGACAGAGCAGCGATTGTCGGGAAAAATAGGACTGGCAAGTACGGCCGCTTTAGCTTCTATGACTCTGGCACCGATTGCATTGACTAGTCAAGTGATATGTACCAATCTACCGAATAATCCGATACGTACCGGAAAGAATTGCGTGGAGGTTTTAGGGCCATCAGGTTGGGGTGCTACAGATTGTGCAGCATTTGACTTGGATGCAGATGGCATTGATGATTTACAAGTACAATATTATAATTTTTCAAATTATTATCCTTATGGCAGCATAAATCAAGGAATGTCAGCGGAACCTATAAACAACGGAGTATCAATACCGACTTGGGGGTTCGTTTTGAAAGAAAATGGTACTGCAGGGTTTCCAGCGAATCCAGTTCCGTTAAGTACTTATCATTATTTTAATACAAGTAGAATGATAATAGTCCCACTGTCTGGTGGAGGTGGATTTGGATTTGTCACTTTTGATATGAATTTTATTCCACCTAACACTTCTGCTAATCACCCTGTTTCGGGTGAGCCCTTATGTGCTAATTGGTTTGGATTTGCACATGGCGGAGCAACGATGATGGGGGCACAAACAGGAATTACGATGTTATCGGAAATTTCGATTTTGACAGATGATGTCAATGAATGTCCAGCGTTTCCAACATTAGTGCCTGTGGAATTGAGTCGATTTGAAGCTGAAGCGAATGAAAAATCAATTCTACTATCTTGGACAACAGAGTCAGAAGTCAATAACTCAGGTTTTGATATTGAAAGAAGTATCGACGGAAAACAATACGAGACCATAAAGTTTGTAAAGGGCATTGGTAACTCTAATGATACTTGGAATTATAGTTTTGAAGATCTTAATGCCAAGCCTAATGTAAAATACTACTATAGACTTAAGCAAATAGACTTCGATGGTAAATCTGAATATAGCGATGTTCTTACGTCCAAGATAGAAGGAGATCGTCTTGAATTGGTTTTAAGTCCAAATCCTTCAAATGGATGTACTGCAATACATCTATCTGGAAGTATGCTAGAGGCTTCAGTTATTGAGATCTATAGCAACACTGGATCTTTAATGCAAACTAAGACACCAATATCAGGAAATACTCAAGTAGATCTAGATGTTAGTTCACTTGCGCAAGGGATTTATTTCGTTAAAGTACAATCTGGTAACAACGCTTTTTACGAAAAGCTAGTAATTAACTAATTTTGTTAAAATATGACTTATCTGTCAAGTCAAAAATAAAAAAGTAAAAGCCTCATATTGATCAAGTCAACATGAGGCTTTAGTATTAAAGTATTTCTATATCAATGAGCCATTTTCAATCTTCACTTTTCAATTAAAAACAGCGTCCCTACGAGCATTATCAATTATCCATTATCAATTAAAAGCCATTTTCAATTTTCAATCTTCACTTTTCAATTAAAAACAGCATCCCTACTAGCATTATCAATTATCCATTGTCCATTAAAAAGGTATCAGTAACAATGAGCATTTTCAATTTTCAATCTTCACTTTTCAATTATCAATTACCCGGATCATTCATCTCACTTTCATCGATTGGTTCGTTATCACTTTTGTGTTCACAAGCATTTGTGCTATTGCACTTGCCATAGAGATTAAGGGAGTGATGTATTACTTTGAAGTCTAGGATGTCTCCCATCATCGTTTTGATTCCTTGGATCCGAGGATCACAAAACTCAAGAACTTTACCGCAGTCGATACATATCAGGTGATCGTGTTGTTTGTTGCCATAAGACTTCTCAAATTGTGCAAGATTTTTGCCAAATTGGTGCTTACGTACAAGGTCGCAACTCACGAGCAATTCTAGTGTATTGTATACCGTAGCACGACTTACTCGGTAGTTTTGGTTCTTCATGTGTATGTATAGAGCCTCTGCGTCGAAGTGGTCATTTCGTCGGTAGATCTCTTCTAGTATTGCGTATCGCT
>CALKXE010000053.1 GCA_938003955.1 uncultured Saprospiraceae bacterium
CTCTGATTTACCACCAGTTGGTGTAATACTGATTTTGCCAGATAGGACTTCTACTACTTGCTCTTGCATTGGTTCAGCTTCGACAACGACCTTAGGTTCATGACTAATAAGCTTAATAGTAAGTTCAATACCGTGGTATGCTTTATATGTACTTTCTGAATTGATGCTTCCAATATTATCTAATCTAACTCCCGACCTTAGCTTCTTATCAATTAGATACGGCAGTGTTTTAGTTTGATTGATATTGCCAGATATTCTACCAGTACTAATAACAGAAAGCTCTATCAAAAATTCATCTCCTCCTATCGTTTCCCATTCTCCCGTAAAACCTTTTGGTGCGACAAATGAATCTCCAGTTTCAAATATGACCTCATCTCCATTGATTGGATTCATTCTTGATCGACCATTTATCAATTTGATGAATTCCTCCATTCCATAGTTATCTTGTTGCGCAGTCGCAGTTTCGCTGGAGACTATATAAACACTTAATTCAGTACCTCTCACTAATCGTTTTTGGAATAATCTGCGATCTGGTTGATCTTTGTTTTGAACTGGTTTTAAGCCTATTCCAGAAATAGCTTCTCTATCTAGCCGAATGATAGGAATGCCTTCAGATTCCTTAGTAGAAATGTCTACTTTTTTTTGTTCTCCGCATGATGTAAATATCAAAATCAGTGAGATTAGTAAGAAGTAGAATTTCATAAGCTTAAACATTTTTCAATCCAAAATACTGAATATGAATAAAGCACAATAAAATCCAAGCGGATTTAACAAACACTTACCATATATTTGAACTATGAAAAGGATAATGATCATAGGTTGTTGTGGTGCCGGTAAATCGACCTTAGCTAGGCGATTACATGCGATCACAGATTTACCGTTGTATCACCTTGATCAATATTACTGGAAAGAAAATTGGACTGAAACACCTAAAGAAGAATGGGACCCCATAGTAGCTGAATTAGCGAGCAAAGAAGAGTGGATAATTGATGGTAATTATGGAGGAACTCTCCACTCTAGACTGAAAAGAGCGGATACAATCATTTATCTCAAATACAATACATTGCAATGTCTTGCTAGAGTAACTAAAAGAGTGTTGAAATATCATGGTAAAGTACGTCCTGATATGCCTGCAGGATGCCGAGAACGATTTGATTTTGAGTTTTTCCATTATGTAGCAACCTATAACTTAGTCAGAGGGAAATCAATTAAGAATAAGCTTGACAAACTGAATGGTAAAAGAATTTTTACGCTTCATTCAGATAAAGAGGTAGATAAATTTATCGATAACTTGAATATAACTAGACTTCCATAATCTAAAGTCACACAAAATCTTCTTGAATCAAAATAAAGATTTGATGTAATATTAGAAAAATACCATTTTAGCATACCTTTTACAATTTGCCGACTGAACATCACAAACATTCTTGTTATCTTTGCACGACTTTTGGATTGCGATTGTAATATTGCGGAACAATACTTCAAAGACTTAATAAAGAAAAATCAGAAATATGAACTTTGACTTGATAATAATAGGCACAGGCCCTGGGGGATATGTAGCGGCAATTAGAGCATCCCAATTGGGACTCAATGTAGCTGTAATAGAAAGAGAACACATCGGTGGTATCTGTCTTAACTGGGGATGTATTCCGACGAAAGCTCTTTTGAAATCTGCACAGGTGTTCAATTATGTAAATCACGCGGAAGACTATGGAATCAAAGTAGCTAGCCCTAAAGTTGATTTTGATGCGATGATCAGCAGGAGTAGAGGTGTAGCTGATGGCATGAGTAAAGGTGTTAACTTCTTGATGAAGAAAAATAAAATTACTGTTATCGAAGGAACAGGTAAACTAGCTAGAGGCAAGAAAGTAGTAGTTACGGATGCTGACGGTAAGAAAAAAGAATATTCTGCAGAAAATATCATCGTAGCGACTGGGGGAAGAGCAAAAGAACTTCCTAATCTTCCTATTGATGGAAAAAAGATTATTGGATACAGAAAAGCAATGAGTTTACCTAAGCAGCCAAAGAAGATGGTCGTAGTAGGTGCAGGAGCAATTGGAGTTGAGTTTGCTCATTTCTACAATAGTATCGGAACAGAAGTGACGGTTGTTGAGTTCATGGATGGCGGATTGCTTCCAAGAGAGGACAAAGATGTGTCAAAAGAAATCACAAAAATATTCAAGAAAGCAGGAGTCAAAGTATTAAGTGGCCATGCAGTACAAACAGTAGATACTAAAGGGAAACAATGTAAGGTCTCTATTAAGAATAGAAAGAATGACGAAGATATAGTCATCGAGTGTGATGTGGTTCTGTCTGCAGCTGGGGTTACTCCAAATACAGAAGATATAGGATTAGAAATGCTAGGAATCAAAACAGATAGAGGTCTTATTCTTGTAGATGATTACTACCAAACGAATGTAAAAGGAATCTACGCAATAGGAGATGTTATACCTACGCAAGCATTGGCTCACGTAGCAAGTGCAGAAGGTATAACTTGTGTTGAAAAGATCGCAGGACATCACCCTGAGGTTATGGATTATGATAACATTCCTTCATGTACATATTGTGATCCTGAGGTTGCAAGTGTAGGTATGACAGAAGCTGCTGCTAAAGAAGCAGGATATGAATTGAAAGTAGGTAAGTTCCCATTCTCTGCATCTGGTAAAGCAAGTGCAGCAGGAGCGAAAAGTGGATTCGTAAAAGTTATCTATGATGCTAAATATGGAGAATTGCTGGGAGCACACATGGTAGGAGCAAACGTAACCGAAATGATTGCTGAAATGATTGTTGCTAAGAAATTAGAAACTACAGGTCATGAGATCTTAAAAGCAGTACACCCACACCCAACTATGAGTGAAGCGGTAATGGAAGCAACAGCTGTAGCATATGACGAAGTAATACACTTATAAAAAATAAGATTTTCGAATCTAAAAATATAAAGGCAACACAATTCATTTTGTGTTGCCTTTTTTGTTTGCCTGAGCCAATTTGCACTTGTTCTTCTTTGGAGGAAAATTAAAGAGGAGGAGGCTGTCGTTTGTATTGGAACATCTGTAAGTTTGAACAGATGTATATAATGATCATGTGGAATCGATGTAACAGAAAATATTTATCCTGTCTAGGTTGGGGAGTGCTATTGAATTAATTCAAATATTGGAAAAAGACAGAATCTATTGTTTTTGATTCTTAAGCTAATGTCGTTTTGAATCCATTCGAAGCTGAAAGAGTGCTTTGCGCAGCAAAATCCTATTTACTATTGCGTTTTATGAATCATCGTTAAAAATCCAATGAATTGCCGTGGCACGTTGACAGTTTTATGTTATAAGTTACAATTATAAAAATAGGATTATCAAATCTGAAAATATAAAGGCAATACAATTCATTTTGTGTTGCCTTTATTGTTAGCCTGAGCCAATTTGCACTTGTTCTCCTTTGGAGGAGAATTAAAGAGGAGGAAGTTGTCGTTTGATTGGAACATCTGTATGTTTGAAGAGTTGTATATTGATCCTTCAGCTAATGTCGCTTTGTATTCATTCGAAGCCGAAAGAGTACTTTGCGCAGTAAAATCCTATTTACTATTGCGTTTTATGAATCGTCTTTAATACGCCAATGAATTGCCGTGACAAGTTGACGGTTTGATGTTATATGTTACAGTTGTATGAAAACTTAGAATCAATATTTCAAACACAGGGACTCAGGAACGGGAAGTTGTTGTCATTTTTTGACAGCCTATGAATTAACCCAGTTCACAGATCGCAAGCGATCAATGATCTTTGCTAAAGTGATACTAAAATCAACCAAATAATCTATCTTGCGTTAGCTACCTAATCAAAAATATGTCTAGTACTAAACGAATCAACGCACACGGTCATTTACTTCCCAATCCTGAAGATATCCCTCAATTCATGAAGGATAAAAAATACTTTTGGATTGATGCGGACCGTCAATTTATGAGACAAGGTGATTGGAAACGACCAGTCACTGATCCAAGTTTTTTCTTAGAAGAGAAGCTCGAATGGATGGCCGTGAATAATATTGATCATGAGGTTCTTATTACTTTATCTCAGCTCTATTGCAATGGATTAGACAGACAAACGACCAGCGATATTATTCGTTTTCAAAATGATTTTCATAGTAAAGTGCAGAATGAAAATTCGGATAAATTCACCTGTGGATTTGTTGTTCAGCCTGCACATATAGACGTTGCATTGGCAGAAATTGATAGATGCGTTTCAGAATTGGGGATGAAGTTACTGTGTCTTCCTACTCATTATCAAGATAAGAAAGGACAGTGGAAGTCATCGGCGAATGAAGAAGTCAATCCGATCTGGGAATTAGCAAATGAATTAAATCTAGCCGTAGAAATTCATCCATATGACGCTCCGAAAATGATTGCACTTGAAGATCAATTCTGGAGATTTCATTTGATTTGGATGTGTGCTCAGACTGCAGATCATTATCACATGTTTACTTCCCTTGATTTTCCAGACCGATTTCTGAATGTCAGAACTTGCTATGCCCACGGCAATCAATATGGTCAAGTTAATCTAGGCCGTCGTCGTCAGGGATATGATGGCAGACCAGACTTATTTGAGAAGGCTGTAGATCCTCGAAAGAGTGTTGGTGCTAAGAATGTATTTTTTGACACTTTAGTTCACGATGTAGATAGCTTAGAGCTGTTGGTGAAACGTCATGGGGTGAGTCAGGTTGTTGCAGGATTAGATGATCCTTATCCACTGGGCGAAATGGAATCAGTTCCAGGCAGCTATCCGGGTAAAGTAATTGATGAGGGGGTAGAGAATGGAGTTTTGAATGACAATGATCTTTCAGCTATATGGAATGAAAATGTCTTGCGTTGGCTCGATATTTAGAAATGGTATTTGAGTTGTATTTATCGATTAGCTTTTTCTCAACCATCCTAAGACGTACGGACTTCCTATGTTGTATGTACCGTTGTTAGTATCTAGATTGTATGATTTTCTGCTTGGATTATTGCTGCCAGGATTCTGTTGAGCGATCTCTATCGAATTATTATCTACTTTCGATATGATAGCTACATGTCCGAATTTATTCCATTGTGTAGCTCCAAATACAAGCAAATCCCCAATTTTAGGTCTTGCATGACTGGGATTATTAAACTGACGTAAACCACGTGCGGCATTCATATTACCATCAGCAATCGAATAACTGAAGAAATCTTTAGCATTACCGTAGCTATTAGGCATCTTATGATTGTAGAATTCATAATAATATCGTTTTACAAACTCTACGCATTGGTATTTTAACCCAAGGTTGTATCCATCAGAAGTTACGTTTCTACCTTGGATATTGGCTACTCGACCATTATAATATATATCTACACCATTGAATGTATCAATCACTCTCCCTTCATTTCCATTTGACCGAACGGATGGCTTAGATTGTTTTTTCTTCTTTTTGGTACTTGACTTCTTATTTTCAATTAACGAACTGAAATCCGAAAAGTCAGGCAGGATTCTAGGAATATCAAATACATATGAAAAGATAGCAACAAATATTATTGTTGTTGTTAGTCCAGCTAATATTTCGGATGTTCTTACTTTCATTGTTTTTTAATCGACGCGCGAAAGTATGGAATTATTTTCAATTTCAAATAATCATTATGTTGGAGTTTCAGGAAAGGAACCAAATAGGAAAACCTTACCTTTCGAAATTATTAATAACTGGTAATATCGTTTTAGGTAAATGGTCAATATTAAAAAGCTTTTTAAATATAAGAAACTGATAAATTTCTATCCTCCGTTTTTGGGTGCAGGTATTCGTATAAAAGAATATGCGAAGGAAGGCAACTCCTATCTGGTAGAAATGAAACTGCGATGGTATAATAGGAACGTAGCCGGGACTCACTTCGGAGGTTCTCTATATGCTATGTGTGATCCATTTTTTGTATTTGCCGCTTATTCCTATTTTGGTGACGGCTATATTATATGGGATAAGAGCGCATCCATTGAGTATGTAAGGCCGGGTATAGGGACAGTTAGTGCACTATTCGAAATTCCCATTGATAGATTGATCGAAATGAAGACAGAAGTAGACAATGAAGGGAGAAAGACTTTTCACTTCAAAGCTGAAATTCTTGATACTAAAAATAGGGTAGTGTCAAAAGTTAATAAAGAGATTTACATAAAGAAGATGTAATAAAAAAGCACCTCCAATGCGAACAAGAAGCATTGAAGGTGGCATACGAATTTATATCAGATAAATGATTGGTTCTATTTACGGAAAATCAAATTTCATCTGGTATAAAAATGGTCCGGCTTGTTGTATTTTGTAATAGACTGTGGTTCCACAAGTAGTTAGAGCACTTCCATTTGCCGGTGCAGATGGAATTACGCCGGTTACGTAACATCCATTGTCATCAGCAGCCTTCCATTCGAGCGGAAGTGTGAATAAAGGTGACAACGTTCCTGTTGTAAGACTTGACGGTGTCATTCCTAATTCATATACGGGTGGTGTTGGCCCTGCATCATCCATTGCAAAGTTCCAAGTAGCAGTTGTAGAAGAGTTATATAACCAATAATCTAGGTTCTGTGCGTCCGAATTGAATGAAAATGCAGTCATGAGTAACAAAACAAAAAATAAGTTTTTCATGTAATAAATTTTTGTAGTAATGCCTACTATATTCGCTGTTCGGCATCTGCGGCTAATTGAGCATGGTGCATACGAATTCTATTGCATGCTGCGTGTAACATGTGATTACTTGAAGTAGAAAGTATTAGATTGATCTTAACTAATTATGTACCTCAATACTAATGACAATGAATTGAAAGAATTAAATTAACACGATCAAAAATCGGTTAACTAAAATCTATCCAAGACAGACGTCATGTTCTAAATTGAACTCCTATACTTTTGAATATTCTAGAAATATCGCCAATTAATTAAAATTTGGCATTTGGTCAATTGACGTTCATAAAATAGCAAAATTATGCCAATTAGACGAATATAAGTAAATTTTATTCAGCACTTGTGAAATATTGTTAGTTTGGATTACTTTATATAGAAGAGGGTTCGTCTTGTATTTATTTAAAATTTGAAGTCTTGTTTTATATAAATATTTAGTTGAAAACTAAATAAAGTTCTTTTTAGCTAATTTCTTCAAGAAGAAATTTAAATCTGATGTACTGATGTTTAAAATCAAAGGTTTAAAAAGAAAAAAAATAATTTCTAAAACCTTTTCAAGAATTGGTGTCAATCCTTCGTATCATATTTAATCTGCTCGTATTGGGTATTATCAAAAACAGTAAGAGTATCTATTATTTTAGTAACTATAAAAGAAGATTTTTTATTTTTCTTTTTTGTTTTTGATTCGGACTTTAAGGACATGCCCGTAGGCATCTTATCCTTTTGTGTTGTAGGCATCATATAAGAAAGGAATTTACTGTGTGAGTCTTTCCAATCAATCGGGAATTCTGTTGCGATATATGCTTTTGTTATCGTTTTTTCGTCTTCGATTTTCCATTCTTCACATTTATAACCTTCGATCTTTTTAGTCTTTCCAGTTTTTTCCATTGTCATTTTCATGTCTTCTTCATCCATATTCGCCTTTATGTAGCTTCCTCCAAAAGTCATCATGTTAGGAATAGCAGTTACTTGCTTCTTGCCATCTTCTTCAGAGTATGTTGCGATTACATCATTGGTAAGATCAATAATAATAAGACTAGCTATTTCCTCGTCGATATTTTTTAATCCTAATAAGGATCCATCCGTTGTCAACATGAACTCTATTTTCGATTTCTTTCCATCGTAATCTTTAATGTCAGCATGTAAAACCATGTCAAATGTATATTGAGCAGGTAAATCAACGGGCGTCATAAAAGCCTTCAGGAAGCCATTGTAGTCAGCTGAATTAGTTCTTCCGTTAATACTATCAGACTCATATCGTTCTTTTAGCATGTCGTCCATAGCGTCATCGACGGCTCGTACTGTTGCTTTTTCTATTTCTTTGTAAATGGCTTCATTGATTTCATCACTTATTTTATCAGATATTTTATCAGTAGCTCTTTCAAATATATTACCTAATATCTGTGCTTGCATAGGCTGGAAAGAAATAGAAATGAAAAAGAGAATAATGATGAGGTTTTTCATAGGTTTTAATTTAGGTTACGTAAAAATACTGTTTTTGATTGAAATATATCTGTCAATGATTCATCTGGTCGTTTGAATGTTTGTTTGGTTATCTTGAATGATTATTTCTGCGAATTATACTTAATTGGCCGCTGTTATTTAAATATACCTGCATTCTAGAAGAAGTTATTTATCTTGTTCGATAAAGCCAATTAAATGAATTCTGAGAAAAAGAAGTATTTAGAGAATATATCAAATAGGTGGAAAATTTCCTTGTTCTTTTTGTCCAAATTACCATCTGCAATATTTTGGGGTATTCGGATAAAGAGTGTTTCTGCCCTAAAAAGTGAAGTTACTATTCCTTATGGGTGGCGAACTAGAAATCCATTCAAATCAATGTATTTTGCAGCGCAAGCTGGGGCAGCTGAGATGGCTACTGGTATATTAGTGCAGGCTTCTTTTCAAGGTAGAGGAAAATGGTCAATGTATGTAACTGGTTTTAGAGCCGAATACGGAGTCACTGCCAAATCACTAATCACTTTTACATGTAAAGAAGGTGCTAGACTGGAGGAGTTAATATCCAAAATTGAAAAAACCGGTATGCCTGATGATATAATAATGGAATCCACGGGTATTAATAAGGCAGGGGAAATGGTCTCGAAGTTCTTTATTACATGGTCACTAAAGAAGAAATGAAATGAAAATTACAGTTGAAATGTCTCTATATCCGCTAATAGAAAACTATACAGAACACATTATCAAATTCATTAAATCAATGAAGTCTTATGATAATCTAAGTATTAGAACAACAGCCATGTCAACATACGTCAGCGGAGAATATAAAGATGTTATGAGTATGCTCAATATAGAATTAGAGGAGTTATACCAGAATGTACCCGATAGCTGCACCGTATTAAAAATAATACCAAAAGATTTAAATATTGAGGGTGGATTTCTAGAATTTTGACCTAGCTAAATAATGAATCTACAAATGCTTTCTTGTTAAAGATTTGAAGATGTTCCATTCCTTCTCCTACACCGATGTATTTGATTGGAATTTTGAAAATGTCAGATATAGCCAATACGATTCCTCCTTTTGCTGTTCCATCTAACTTTGTAAGTGCTATTGCAGTTACATTAGCGGCTTCTGTGAATCTTTTAGCCTGTTCTATGGCATTCTGTCCTGTTGATGCATCTAATACCAACAGAACTTCGTGAGGTGCACCAGGGAACTTCTTATCGATCGATTTTTTGATTTTAGTCAGTTCATCCATCAAATGCCTTTTTGTATGTAATCTACCAGCAGTGTCAATGATTACAGCATCTAAATCCATGTTTTGAGCAAACTGTACTGTTTCATAGGCAACTGCTGCAGGATCCGTGTTCATTCCTTTTGAGTAGAAGAAAACGCCAGCTCGTTTTGCCCAAATTTCAAGTTGATCAACGGCCGCTGCTCTAAAAGTATCAGCTGCTCCGAGGACTATTCTCTTTCCTTTCTTGTTGTATTGATGGGCTATTTTACCAATTGTCGTTGTTTTCCCAACGCCATTCACCCCTACTACTAATGTAATATGCGGTGAATCATCTGTTGAGAACTCAAAATCATCAACATCGATAGTCTCATTCTCTGTCAAAATACGAACGATTTCATCCTTAAGGATCCCATTTAAATCGCTAGTGTTGATATATTTATCTTTAGAAACTCTCTCTTCTAATCTTGTAATAATCTTAATCGTAGTATCTAATCCAACATCAGAAGCTATCAATATTCCTTCTAATTCGTCTAAGAATTCTTCATCAACTGTTGATTTTCCAGCTACTGCCTTCGAAATCTGAGAGAAGATATTACTTTTCGTTTTTTCTAAACCTTTATTAAGGTCTTCTTCTTTTTCTTTGGTGAAAAACTTCTTAAAAAAACTCATATAGGGATATTGTTATTATTGATTATGTATTGCAAACTGTAAATATATAACGATTTTAAGGGAGTAGGGGTGTCTCTTCTCAAAAATTGATCAATAGTACTAGATCAACAATGAATAGCATGAAATTATAGTCAATTCTACATATTATGTGGCACCAATTATAAACACCAAAAGGCCTTTCAATTAAGAAAAGCCTTTCAAGTTTATTTTTGTGAAGTAGCAATCGACTTTAGGGTCAAATTACTTGTTCTCAGCGAAAAATTCTTTCACTTTATCTTTGTGAACCATTACTTCTTTGTAAGTGTATTTTCCAGAAACAGGGTTCTTGATGCTTTTCACAACTTTCACCATGTCTCTTCCAGAACCTGCAGTTAAACCTCTTTTACCCGTTCTTGAGTTTTTCGATACTTTAGCCATGATTATTTAATTTCTTTATGAAGAGTATATTTCTTTAAGATAGGGTTGTACTTTTTAAGTTCCAATCTATCAGGAGAATTTTTTCTGTTCTTTTGAGTTACGTACCTTGACGTACCCGGCATACCTGTTGATTTGTGCTCTGTACACTCAAGTATGATTTGGTTTCTGTTACCTTTTGATTTCTTTGCCATTTCCTGCGTATTTTATTTATAAGTCTCCTTATGTTCTAACTTCAGAGAACCGTAATCCAAATATATATATAACCAGAATATCTGATAAGTAATACTTGAATATTTTTTCTAAACTAAAATTGAATTTTATACTAGAGTTTTACACCTGTATCAACTCCTTTTGATTCTAATTTTTTCAAATATGCTAAAAGACCTAACTTATTGATAGTTCTTAATGCATGAGAAGATACCTTTAATGTTACCCATCTATCCAATTCAGGAATATAGAACTTCTTCTTTTGAAGGTTCGGTAAAAATCTTCTTTTAGTCCTTCTATTTGAGTGAGAGACATTGTTACCTGCTATAGGTCTTTTTCCTGTTAGTTGACAAACTCTAGACATCGTTTTATCTTTATTTTTTTTATTTCTTGGTGACTCCGGAAGGATTCGAACCTTCAACCGCTTGATTCGTAGTCAAGTACTCTATCCAGTTGAGCTACGGGGCCATTTACTTAGGTAAATATTTCGTATTCCTCTACCACCTTTTATAATTCAGAGCGCAAAGATACATTTATTTTTTAATTCAGGAAGAAAAAAGATTAATTCTATAAAAAATGTTTTATTCTTCTATTTGCTAATAAATAGCTTTTCTGTGCTGATACCATTGTCATTATATATGCTAATAAAATATATACCAATTGTAGCGTCAGGAATATTTACTTTAATTTGCTTCCGACCAGTAGTAGGAGGGGTGAATTCTAAATGATTTATAGTCTTACCTGATGCGTCAGTAATTAGTAAACTATATGTACTTTCATCAGGTGTTATATAGTTAATAACTAAATCATCAGTATCCTCTTGAGCTATTTTTGAAATCATAATAGGTCCTTTTGCAGAAGGTAACTGGAGCTCAGAACATACTTCTTGAAGTTTCTCCATGGAATTATAAATATTCAATCTCCCTCCAGTTGTTGTGATCCCTTCTAGTGTACTATTCGTTTCTACACCTTTAAATATAGCATCTCGTATTTCTAATGCAACTTGACTAGGATTAGAAAAAGCCATGTCGGCCAAAGATTTACAAGGTGCACTATATAATAGTCCTATAGTTCCAGCTACATGTGGTGTCGCAGCCGAAGTGCCACCAAAGTTTTGATCGTAACCTGCATCTACATCAAGAGCCAAGGTCCCTCTACCAGGCGCACCCAGGTCTATATTTAGGGCTCCATATCCAGCATTAGTTACTTTTGTATCTTCTATATCTATATTAGTAACAGATATTAAGTATGGACTTTGACACGTCGTAGGAATATCCCCTTCGGCATCTACGTCTCTGTTTGCATTAGTTGTTGCACCAGCTGAAAGTATACCTTGCGCTCCAAGTGCATCATAAATATCACACCATGCCATAAGCGGTGCTGTGGTAGGAAATGCTTTGTCAATCCCTGCAGAATAATTAGTCGCAACTATAAAAGCTCCTTTTTCTCCGTTTGATTCATTATACTCACGACGCATGTCTAATACATATTGATAACTAGCTACAACATCACTCACTGAACCAATTCCAGAAATAGGAAGTATTTTAATATTCCAATTAATTCCAGAGATACCTTCTTCATTATCAGTTTTTGCACCGATGATACCTGATACCGCGATACCATGGTTGTCTACGTATGGATGGCTATCATCTTCCTCTGATCCATTCCACCCTATATAATCGTCTATATATCCATTGTTATCATTGTCTAATCCATCATCAGCAATTTCATCTGTATTGATAAGTATACGGTCTGCAATTTCTGGATGATCCAAGTCGAAACCATCGTCCAAAACAGCAATAACTATTTCTCTTCCATTTATGTCTGTACCTCCAGTCGATACATCCCAAGCTTGAGATGCTTCAATTAATTGCAAGCCCCATTGCATATCATAGTATTGATCGTCTGGAGTAGCTCTCTTATGTGTTTGTATATTATACCCCCAACTTTCTATCTGAGGATTATTATCCAATGCTTGTTCAAAATTAACATCGGAATCTGTAGTTGTTATTATCTCTACTACATTCAAATCTAAACTGAGGACTCTTGTGTTTGTTATTGACCTCGTTTCTTCATTATTCATTTGATTAAGAAATCTATCTATCTGACCCCTTTTCAATGTTATAATATATTCATTTTTGATTTCCTGTGCTTGCATGTTAAATGCGAAAGCTATAATAAAGAAGAATAGTATAATTCTAGTCATTCGTTGTTTTTTGATTTAATGATTGTACGTCAGCTCGGAATTTATTCACCAAAGATTTATCACGTACGCACTTTTAATTGGTCTCTTCGTAACGTTTGTGCGCTATTAAAAGGTATATGAATACCAAAGATAATACATCAAATTTAGAAATCTGTTTTGAAAAGATCAATTTGGTCAATTAAGTATGATTTATGCAAATTTTAATTGATAAAATATTTGCAAGTAGGGGTGTATTTCAATTTTGGAAAGCTTCAATTTGTTATTTATTCCCATTATTTGAGATTCTTTGACACTAATATCTCTATTCAACGTTTATAATTGATTATTTTTGTGTCACTTTAGCTAAATAAGATAAATAGTAATGAGTAAAAAAGGAAGAGTATTAGTGGCAATGAGTGGCGGTATTGATAGTACTGTAGCTGCCATGATGTTACACGAAGAAGGGTATGAAGTAGTCGGTATTACTATGAAAACATGGGATTACGCTAGTAGTGGTTCATCAAGTAAGGAGACTGGTTGTTGCAGCCTAGATAGTATTAACGATGCAAGAGAGGTAGCTGTACAAATGGGTTTTCATCATTTCATTATCGACATTAGAGAAGAATTTGGAGATTATGTAATCGATAACTTTGTAGAGGAATATATAGCCGGACGTACACCGAATCCTTGTGTTTTATGTAATACACATATTAAGTGGAATGCACTAATCAAACGAGCTGATGCCATGGATTGTGAATTCATTGCAACTGGTCATTATGCTGCAATAAAGGAGCATGCAGGGAGGAAGTTTATCTCTAAAGGTAAGGATGACCGTAAAGATCAAAGTTATGTTTTATGGGGATTGGATCAAGAATGCCTAGAACGTAGTGCATTTCCGTTAGGCAATTATACAAAGCCGGAAATTAGACAAATGGCTAAGGATTGGGGGCACGAAGCTCTATCTAAAAAGGCAGAAAGTTACGAGATCTGTTTTGTTCCTGATAATGACTATAGAGGTTTTCTAAAACGAAGAGTAGACGGATTAGAAGAAAGAGTTGCTGGAGGTGTATTTTTAGACAAGAATGGAAAGAATCTTGGTAGTCATGACGGTTATCCCTTTTATACGATAGGTCAGAGAAAAGGTCTAGGTGGCGGATTTCTTACACCTAAGTATGTTACTGAGATTATACCAGAAACAAATACTGTAATATTGGGTGAGGCTGAAGACTTATTCAGAAATGGTATGCAAGTTGGACAAATCAACATGCAAAAATACGCCTCATTTCCTGCTAATGGTCTAGAATTGACTACACAAGTAAGGTATAATGATAAAGGAGTTCTATCTACAGTTATGAACAATGGTTTAGATGTGCAAGTTGAATTTCATGCAAATGTAAGTGGAATCGCACCAGGGCAATCAGCAGTTTTCTATGATGGAGATGATGTAGTAGGAGGGGGGATTATTTCTAGGAGTGGTCTTTCTCATAATAATTAATTGAAAAGCCGATATTGATTAATTTCAAACGTATTGATTAGAGGATATAATATTATATGTTAATTGTTAGTTATATATAAGTTGCAAATTATAATCTTAAATAATAACACTACAATCAATTAAAGTTACTACAAAATGAAACGACTACCCATAGTATTATTTAGTATTTTGATACTCTCTATATTTTCATGTGGAGAAAACGAAATAGAAACGCCAGACGATTCTATATTTGGATATGAGTACTTTCCATTAGAACTTGGATATGAATGGATATACGCTGTTGATTCTGTTTTGGTTAATCAAGGAGGAACAAATAATGTTGTAAGCTCATCATTTATAAAAGAAGAACTGATCGAAGTAATAACGGATACAGACGACAAGAAAGAGTTTCAATTACAAAGAAGCTATAAAAAAGATTCTATTTCTCAATGGCAAATCACTGATATCTGGGTTGTTCAAAGCGATGATACTAGAGCAATTCGAACAGAAGAGAACCTATCTTTTGTCAAGATGGTTTTTCCTGCGGTAGATGGTACCAAATGGGATGGACACATATTTTTTGATGATAATAAAGATTTTCCTGTAGCAGCGGAAAGTGTTACTGTCTATAAAGACTGGGAATATCAAATAAATGAAGTAGAGAGTAAAACGGTTGGAAGTACTTTGTATAATGAGGTTTTAGACGTCACTCATATTGATGACGTAACTTTTATTAGTAAGAGATTTAGTACTGAATCATATGCAAAAGGAATAGGTTTGATAGAACGAAAAATGGAAATCTTTGATACTCAAAATGGAGATACATCACTTCTGTGGGTAGATCGCGCAGAAAAAGGATTCCAGCTTACTCAAACTTTAGTTTCATTTAATAAAAATTAGATTTCATTGGAATATATTACTGTTGGTAAATTGAATAAGTCGTTTGGTACCAAAGGACAAATAAGAGTGGTACCCGAAAAGGCTTTCAAATCAGACTTAGAAAAAAGTGAGGTGTGGTTTGTTGAAAAAGCTGGTAATATGATTCCTTATTTTGTTGAGAATATAGATCATTCAGTTCACTTTTTAGTAAAGTTCGAAGATGTTGATGCTCCAGAAACGGCAAAAGAAATAACAGGTTGTATTCTCAAACTCAGGAAAAAAGACGTCTCTTACAAAGAAGACGTTGAAGTCAGTGATCTTGAAAAATTAGTAGGTTTTACTATTAAAACCGAAGAGGGTGAGACGATAGGTGAGATTCAAACTATCGAGGAGTATCCACAACAATTAATGGCTATAATAAAAGACGTCTCACAAAATCAATTGCTAATCCCCTTAGCCTCTGACTTTATGGTTGATCTTGATGTAGAAAATTCTATATTGGTTATGAATCTTCCAGATGGACTAGTCGAAAGTCAATTGGAGTAAGTTTATATACATTATTTTACGGTTCGTGTAAGTTCAAAATGAGTTTGTTTTCTGTTGTTAGGAAGTCAATTTGTAATGCACGAATAGTATTAGTTTTAAGTTAATCCCCCAGAAATCGTGTTATAGAATTAGTAATTTGATTATTTTGCAGATTGAAACTAATTGCTTGTAAGGATACACATTCTCATGCCTAAGTTTGTATGCTAGTTTGCATTATAAATGATTGACTCTATTTGTTTCAAGATTAGTTTCATATTTGTAGGCTATTAGAAAATGTAGCTATTAATAAGATTAGCGAAACCGAATAAATTAATTATCGTTTTATATTGTAACTAGAAAGAATTGTATTTACGCCTGATAACTATATTGTCATTTTATTTGCTGACATCATGTAATATTGATGCTCAGGAATATGAATTTAGATTTTATCTAGGTGCCAATTATTATCAAGGTGATCTATCACCAACTACTAGTAAATTTAGTTATTCTCAAGGACAGGTAGCTTGGGCCTCCATGGTAGGTTACAAGCTTAATGATGTGTTCAAAGTAAATGCAAAATTCATGACTGGTAAGTTAGTTGGTCGTGATTCAGATTCTAAGAATTTAGCTAGGAAAAGAAGAAACCTTAGTTTCGAAAGCCCATTGTTTGAGGTAGGTATAAACACTGAAGTAAATATTAATCACTTTCTTAAGAGGTTAAATAAATATGGAGTCAACATCTATTATACGATTGGAATAAATGTATTCAAATTTAGTCCAAAAGCGTTCCTAAGAAATGAATTTGGGGATGTCAATATAATTAATCTTCAGCCTTTAGGTACAGAAGGGCAGGGTTTACCTGGTTTTGATGAAAAATATAGCTTAACCCAAATAAATATTCCTTTTGGAATAGGGCTTAGATTTCATTTATTCGATAAAATCGAGTTGGGTATTGAAATAGCTCCTAGAATAACATTCACTGATTATATCGATGATGTAAGCGGTACATACGTATCTAATGATGAGCTTATTGCAGCGAATCGACCAGTAGCCGCTCTGGTTTCTAATCGAATTGGAGAATATTTAGGCTCATCTCCTGTTGATGTGTCCACTGGTTCAGTGAGAGGTAATCCAAAGAATAATGATTGGTATTTCTTTTCTGGGGTTTACTTATCTTACAATTGGGGAACAGGATATAAGCCTTTAAAATTCAAAACTAGTCCGATTGATCAAGATGCATCAGAACCTCAAGAAACTGAACAAGAAGAAAAACAGTAGGGCAGATTTATATTTTCCTACATCTAATATGAATTTTAATTTTCCATCAAAAAAACATTTTACATCTTAAAATGTTTGATTTCTAATATCGTTAACTCTCTAAACTAAAGTTACTCAACATTGATTTGGGCCTAGGCTTTAGTGTCTGTATTTTACTTTTAATTAAAAGAAAAAGAATGTCTGATAAATATAATGAATTGAATGCTGAAGAGCAAAGAGTAATCATCAATAAAGGAACAGAAAGGGCTTATACAGGAGAGTATGATAAACACAATGTAAAAGGTACATATATCTGTAGACAATGCAATACGCCCTTATATGCTTCAGAAATGAAGTTTGATTCTGGCTGTGGTTGGCCTGCATTTGATGACGAGATTGCTGGCTCAGTCAAAAAGGTGCCAGATGCTGATGGAAGAAGGGTAGAAATAGTGTGTAATACTTGTGATGGTCATCTTGGTCACGTATTTGTTGGTGAGCGATTGACGAAGAAAAATACAAGACATTGTGTGAATAGCATTTCTATGAAATTTGTAAAAGAGGAATGACTTACGTGTTTATCTTATGTTTTCAATATCAATCTGACGCAATAATGTCATCGTAAAATAGTTTCTTACATTTACAGAACTATCAAATGAATTCACGGGCATTGTTTCAGAACATTACAAAAGATACCACAAAATCCTATCAAGCATTACAGGCCTTTCGCTTGGGTGCATCAATTTTACTAAGTATTGTCTTAGTGAAACTGACTTTTACTAAGTCTGAGATTGGTGATTTTGAGTGGTTTTTATTCTTGACTAATGCGCTTTCTTTTTTCTGGTCAATGGGCTTATTGAATGCGTTCAAAAGTTATTTTCCTTTAAAAAGTGAATTTGAAAAGGCTACACTTATTTCTAATATTTCTTTCGTTTTTCTTCTATTTGGAGGACTTGCTATAACTGGTATATACTTTACTAGCTATGGAATAGAATTGATTAATCAAGGCAGTTGGGTTTACTTCTGCACCTTTGTAGTCTTAGGTATATCAGCATCTATAACAGAGCATGTTTTAATTCTAAAAGAAGCTTCTCAGCGTCTCTTTTATTACGGTTTAGTTTCATACAGTACCTATTTTATAGGTTTGTCATTAGTTGCTTTATTATACCAATCTATTGATTTTTTATTCATTTATCTTGCAGTATGGGCGGCTTTAAGGTTTCTGTACATGTTGATCGTTGTCCATAAATATGGAAGGTGGAGTTTAGATATTCCATTGGCAATAAAATTTATTACTTATTCGATTCCTTTGATCATACACGTCCTCCTCGGCGGAGGTATGGAGTATGTAGATGGTTATTTGGTTGATTTATATTATTCTAGAGACGATTTCACAGTATTTAGATACGGAGCAAGAGAACTTCCGATTAACACCATATTTATTACAGCAATGGTAGCTACTATGATTCCTCTTGCTGTAAGTAACCTTAATCTCACATTAGTTGATCTTAGATCAAGGCTTAATAAGTTAATGCATTGGTTATTTCCAGTCAGCATCATTCTAGTATTAACTAGTCCGCTTATTTTTCAAGCTGTTTATAATGAAGGATTCCTGAAATCTGCATTCGTATTTAATATCTACCTGCTTATTTTGTGCAGTCGCCTCGTACTGCCACAAATAATTTTATATGCCAAACAAAAGAATAATATACTTATGTGGGTAGGATTGTTAGAGTTGATTGTTAATGTAGCACTTAGCCTTTATCTCATTAAAGAATATGGAATTTTAGGTGTAGCTTCTGCCACAGTGGTTGCATATATTGTACAAAAAATCGCACTCGTAGCGTATTGTAGAATTAGACTTGGGATCAACCTTAGAGAGTATCTAGACATTAAAACACATGTTTTGTATTCCGGACTATTATATTTTGTATTCGCAGTCTCGTATTATATTTATTATTGAGACTACATTTATTAAGATGGATCAATAAATTTCCTACCCTTTAATCATTTTAGTAGAAAGATTAATGCCTTCCCCAACTATATGAACAAAATACACACCACTGTTCAATTGGTTTGAATTGATCAAAAGCTTATGTGCACCTATTCCAAAGTATTCATTTTTTCTTAATTGTCGAACTAATCTTCCCTCTATATCAAGAAGGCTTACGCTTATTGTTTTGCCATTTTCTAGATTGAAATCTATAGCGGCAAGTCCTTGATTTACAGGATTTGGGTATATAGGTTTTACCCAATTCTCATTTCCTAATGTAGGATTTTCCGTTGATGTAGGATCAGAGAAAATTATATTTTCATCTCCTTCATTATATGGGATGCTAAGAATAGGTAGATAATACATCTCATCTTTTGTACCTTCTCCCCATGATACAAATACTGGTGGATTTGACGGGTTCTGTGGATTGTCAACTGTGTTATCATATTTGGCAATCGCATGAATAGTAGATCCTTGAAGTGCAGGTATCAATCTGGTGAAATAGTAACCACCTTGCCAGTTGAAGTCCCAATTTTCAATCTTTATCATGTTAACCTTATTTCCATCTGGATCTTCAAGCCAAACTTCCCAATCTGTCCCTAGATAGTGCATATGTGGAGATAATCCTATCAAACTTCTATCTTCATTTAAAGTCCAAGTACCATGGAATTCTTTTTTCTGGTTAGGAGGTAGGATGAATGAGAAAAAACCACCTGGTAAATCAAAAGGAAGCATTATTCTATCATCAACGAATCGTTCAATTTCTTCCTCCTCTTCATCTGCGAAAAAGATATTTACTTTTGATTTGTCAGGTGCATCTATTGGCCATGGCGCATAATGCATTTGCACGACTAAGTCAGCACCTGCAGACATTTTCTGACCAAGACCATCAGGATAATATATAGGCTTAGTGCCGGGTACATATCCAGGATATTGATCTCTATTAATCACTTCATCCGTACCAAATCCTCCAAATCCTATAAATCCATACTCAGGGGTTTGAGCATCATAAGAGGCAGCAGTTCCTTCTGTATCCTCGAAGAATAATGCATGGTGTACAATCTGGCTATTGCCTGGTCTTAGTTCTATTGCTTTGATTACTCTATCCTCCGTTAAACCAGTGGGAAGCACAAAGTATCTATATTCATCTTGATTGTTACCTGGATGAATGTGTGTTTGGTCAAATTCTAAGATTAAGTCAGGTTCTCCTAAAAGAGACTCTTCAGGAAAATCAGGCAAGTTTGGTTCCTCAGTGCTATTGCCATATTCTGCGCCTTGATCTACCCAATCAATAATAATCTGTTTTTCAGTATCTGTTAAGTAATACTCTCCGATGAAGTGACTATAATCTGGATCTGCTTTCCAGGGTGGCATATATCCAGTAGAAACAACTTCTTTTATTATACTCGCTCTATTCACAGCGTCATCATAAGAAGTAAGTGTAAATGGACCTATTTCTCCAGTTCTATGGCAAGATGTACACTTATCATAAATGATATTTGCAACATCTTTGGTATACGTTTTTTGAGCGGTAGTAAATGATATCACTGCTATCGAGAAGATAAGTACACTAAATAATTTTTTCATTTTTCAATTGTATTAGATTGGCTAATTCATTTTGGGGTATCACAAAACTTATTGCTAAGGTCTATTTTTTTTGGTTGATATGATCACTATAATTGATAAAACAGCCAATAGGCTCGGCGAATTGGATCAAAACCTCTTTGGATGCGATTGTTTGTTCTATAGCATTGACCAATTCGTGTTCTGTGACAACATTTCGACGCTTTCCTAATCGGACAAATTTATTGTCTATCCTTCCTTGATATATAATTTTCTTCGTTGTGTGGTTATAGAGGATAGCCTCTGGAGTGACCTGAGCATTCCATTTTTTTGCTTGTTCTTTATAATAATCAGTTTGCAAAGGGAATTCTACTTGATAAGTCTCTTTAAATTGATCTATCTTTTTTCTTTTTGAAGAGAAGTTAGGAAAGTATCCTTGAAAGCTTATCCTTGACCCATATTCTAAATATAAATCATTTAACAAAACTGTGTAATTAAGGCAAATTGGACAATCGTCTAAAAGAAAGAGATATAGACTGAGGCTATCTGTATTTGACGATGTTTGGTCTATGTTCTGAGCTTGCGTAGAACTAACTTGGAGCACAAAGAATAGTAAAAAACAGATTATTCTCATACTCTAATTTATTAAGTTTAATCTAGAACAACTTCAAAGTTCTGCTTGTCAGTCATCATCCCAAAACAAATCAACAAATCAAACATTTGATATTTCTAACAAGAAATGTAATGAGGAATAAAGGAAGTCTTTAGTGACTCACTGTATGAACATTAGGATTTGTTTTGTAGGTTCTTGTATAAGATCCCCATGGTTCACTTTTATAAAAATCGCCAGAAAAGTATGTCATAATCATCTCAAATGTTTTCTCATCTTGAAATCCAGGTATAGGTTGGATTACAGATAATTCTTCATCTAAGAATACAACAGTAGGATAACTAAGATGACCCTGTGTAATTGCTACTGCAAGCTCATGGTATCCTTTTCTACCATTCCTAACATACTTATATGTTTGTCCATTAAAATCAATATCTCTTTTGGTTTCAGCATCGAATCTGATTGCATAAAAGTTCTTGTTGACAAACGTCGCAATTTTATCTTTTTGAAATGTAGCTTTATCCATCTTCTTGCACCAAGTACACCACTCTGTGTAAATGTCTACTAAGATTTTCTTTTGCTCTTTCTTCTGAGCTTCTAAAGCATCCTCCCAGGAGATCCATTTGATCTTATTTTGGGCCTGTGTAGTATTAGTAAAACTAATAAGTGAAAATAAAACAAGAGATATTTTAAAGATACTTTTCATACCGTATTTCTGTTAAATAAAAGGCTACCCAAATGGACAGTTATTGTTAGTAAATAAAACGTTTTAGTTGATTTTCGCTTCGCTTCACTTCAATAATTTGTTTATTCTTATATTCAAATAACGATAGAAATTATGGATTTACCTTGAAAACTGAACGCTTTAATTCTTTTTTAACGAATTCCTTAACAGTAATACCAATTGTGCTAAATAATTAATGGTGTTGCTTTTTACCTATTATTGTTTTTTACTATATGTATAGTATTATCAGCAATTAATGTTGAATCAACTAAATGCCCATGAATATGGGGAGCTTTAGCACCGGAATGTAACTTTACTGGCGTATTTATTATGATAGCTTCATCCCAAAGTCCACTTTTTATAAAACTTTTTATCAATTGAGCTCCACCTTCTACCATTAAGTGATAAATATTCAAATGTAATAATTCATTACATAGATTTGTTAAAAAATCCTCAGAATGAAAATCAAGGACAATGAGTGATTTGTTATTTGAGTGGACGTAATCTTTCTTTTCAGTAATTATGATAGTGTAGTGTATATCAGATAGTAATGTTAAGTCTTTTGGTAATTTTTCTTCTCGATCAAGCACTATTCTTATCGGTTGTTTACCGGGGAAGTTCCTTAGTGTTAATGATGGATTATCGATAAGCCCAGTATTGGTACCAATAAGGATTGCGTCGGTGTAAGCTCTTAGCTTATGCGTATATACATTTGTGAATGGATTTGTCAGATGGACTTGGCCATTTTCTTGGCCTATGAAATTATCAGCACTTTTTGCAAATTTGATCTGAATGAAAGGCCGTTTTTTTATATTGACAGCTTCAAACTCTGATATCAAATGTATCGCTTGATTTGACTGTTCTGAAATTATTACATCCCGGCCTTTACTTTTTAGTTTTTCAATCGATTTGAGGTAGACTTTTTCCGTGGGGTCGGGGAGAGCGATTCTTATTTTGGGTATATTCTCTTTTAAGATAAGATCCACGCAAGGTGGTGTTGCTCCATAATGATGACAAGGTTCCAATGATATATAAATCGTACTATTTTCTATTAAATGTTTGTCTTCATCTCTAACGCTATTTACAGCATTGACTTCAGCATGATGAGTACCAGCTAATTTGTGGTATCCTTCTCCAATGATTCTATTTTTATAGACAATAACAGATCCTACCTTGGGGTTAGGACGAACCTCACCTTTACCTAGATTAGCCAAGTCAAAACATCTTTGAAAATATAGCTTATCCAGCATTTGCAAATTCTGGTTTTACAGGTGTCATTGATTTTAATTTTTCTATAACTTCATCTGCTTCTTCCACAGAATTATACTTAGAAAATGAAAATCTTACCGTTTTCCTTTCTGTCTCATGGCCGATAGCTATCAAGACGTGCGAGTCATTCTCTATTCCTGAACTACATGCACTACCTGATGATGCACTGATGCCGGATATATCTAGATTAAACATTAGCATATCTGCCTTCGGAGAAGCAGGGAAAGAAACACTCAGTACATGATGCATATATAGTTCTTCAGTATTTCCATTGATCCGAATATCTTCGAATTCAGTTAACAGTCTATGGATAAATCGTTCTCTTATTTCTGTAATATGTGTTATAGTTGAATCTTGTTCTGTTACTGCAATTTCTAAAGCCTCAGCCATTCCAGCAATCCCGATTACGTTTTCGGTACCCGCTCTCATATTCCGTTCCTGTGCTCCTCCATGAATGAATGGTGGTATAATATTGTCGTCATTCATATAGAAAAAACCAGCTCCTTTAGGACCGTGAAACTTATGTGCAGTGCCAGAAAGAAAGGCTATTGGAGTTTCATTAACGTCGATGTTATATTTGCCCATCGCTTGTACAGAATCTGTATGTAACAACACATTATCATGATTGCTACATATGCCACTTACTAACTTGAGATCAAGCATTGTTCCTATCTCATTATTACCAAGCATCAGTGAGACTAGAGTCTTGTCCGATGTAGAAGAGAGTATAGTGGACAATTGATCATAGTCTATATTCCCTCGGGAATCTACATTCAACATTACAATGTTTACTCCTTTTTTATCACGAAGATAATCCATAGAGTGAAGTATACAGTGGTGTTCTGTTGGTGCACTTATGATTTGAGTAACTCCAAGGTAGTCCACACAATTCTTGAGAATCATATTATTAGACTCGGTTGCAGAGGAGGTAAAGAAAATTTCACCTATTGATGCTTTTACCGTTCTTGCGATACGCTTTCGAGCATCTTCAATAATAGAACGTGCGTGCCTGCCATGGAAGTGAATAGACGAAGGATTACCATAATGATTCTTCATTACGTCAATCATTCGATCTTGTACTCTTGGGTCAAGCGGCGAAGTGGATGCATTATCAAAGTATATTCTATTCATATTATCTCCTTGTTATTTGCAAAGATAGTGAACTGAATAATATGGACTCATCTTAAAATGAAAACTTTACTAATAATTATGTTTCTCTATGAATTAAATTAATGCTTTCGAAAACCAACCATCCACTAAATCAGACTCTCCACATGTTCCATCTTTGTGAGAAAATTCGTTTGCTTTATTACAATATTCATAATCAATCGCCCAAGCTTTATGATTCATAGCGAGCTCGTTGATTGCATCACAGATGAATCGTACTTCTTCGTCAGTCATAGTAGGGTGTAGCGATAATCTTACCCAGCCTGGTTTGTTAGTCATGTCTCCCATGCTTACTGACTGTGTAATTGATTGAGAGGTCTCATAAGATACTTCTAATAAATAGTGTCCATATGTTCCTGCACAAGAACAACCACCTCTGACTTGGATTCCGAATCTGTCGTTCAATAGTTTTACTGCAAGATTATAGTGTAGATCTTCTATATAAAAAGAAATAATCCCTAATCGATCTTTAAATTTATCTGCGAGTATGTGAAGGTTAGCAATAGAAGATAGTCTAGGCCAAGCTATATCTAATAATTCATGCTCTCTAGCTACGATCTTTTCAGTACTCATTTTTTCCTTTAATTGAATACTTAGCGCAACTCTCATTGTCTGTAGAAATGAAGGTGTTCCTCCGTCCTCTCTGGCTTCTATAGCATCATAATACTTATGATCGCCCCATGGATTTGTCCAGTCTACTGTTCCTCCACCTGGATTGTCAGGTACTTTGTTAGAGTATAGTTTTTGATTAAATAAAAGTATGCCCGAACTAGATGGCCCACCAAGAAACTTATGTGGACTGAAAAATATAGCGTCTAATGACTCCTCTTCGGATGGATGCATATCAATATCAATATAAGGTGCAGAGCACGCAAAGTCAACAAAGCACAATCCTTCGTTTTGATGCATTATCTTCGCTATGTCATGATATGGGGTAAATATCCCTGTGACATTACTGCACGATGTAACAGCTGCAATTTTGACCTTTCTGTCCTTATATTTCTCTATTAGTTCTTGTAAATGCTCTAGATCACAAGATCCTTCAGGGCAAGCTTTTATTATTTCTAAATCACAAATCGTTTCTAACCAACTGGTCTGATTGCTGTGATGTTCCATATGAGAACAGAAGACGATAGGTCTTTCATTAACGGGGATTTCAAATTTATTAGCAAATTTTTCATGAATCTTTAATCCTAATATTCTTTGGAACTTATTTACCACTCCGGTCATTCCAGAATTTGACGAAATCAGAATGTCATGTTCGTTGGCATTTACATGCGTTTTGATGATTTCTTTTGCTTTATGGTAAGCCAATGTCATCGATGATCCTGTAATAGTCGTTTCAGTATGCGTATTACCTACATAAGGATACATCTCTTCATTGAATAATTTTTCAATAGGAGCGTACATACGGCCACTTGCGATCCAGTCAGCGTATATTATTCTCTTTTGTCCAAATGGAGATTCAAAAGTTTGATTTTGACCAATTATGTTATGCCGGAATTGATCAAAGTACGTCTCTAAAGACGTCTGGCTAGTTATAGTTGTTGTGTTCATTATGGTTAGGGTTTTATAATGTTCAAGTAAATATAATTAGCACAATTGACATTCTCGAATAAAATAAATAAGAAATGTCAGCTATGAGTTAATAAAGTTTTATTCCACTTTTGGAATGTTATTTGACTATATATAATAGTATTGATTCCATTTGATCTCTTCATATAGAATTTGTACGCTTAATAGCTTAAAAACAATCACTTATGAGAAGTATTTGGAAAGGACATATCAGGTTTTCTTTAGTTACTATACCGATACAGATATTTAATGCTGTAGAAAAAGGAAATGATATAAGTTTCAAACAACTCCATAGCGAGGATAATGGTCGTATTACGTACAAGAAAATTTGTACAGTTTGTGATGAAGAAGTGCCATATGGGGATATCGCAAAAGGATACGAATATGAACCTGACCAGTACGTTGTTTTCAAGAAAGAAGAGTTTTCAGCGATTAAGCTAAAAAGTAATAGAGCTATAGATGTGGATGCATTCGTTGATGTAGATGAGGTGCATCCTTCTAGATTCGAGGCAGTTTATTATGTCGGGCCTAATGGTGATATTGGAATTCAGACATTCAATTTATTTAGAAAAGCACTGATAAAGACCAATAAGGCTGGGGTAGGTAGGATTATCTTGAGAGATAGAGAAGATGTAGTTTTAATTACTGCCCAAGGAGATGGTTTGATCATGTACAAGCTAAGGTATCCATATGAATTAAGAAAGATGGAAGATGTTCCAGACCTCGAAGATGCAGACGTTGATGAAACGCAACTTAAACTTGCAGAGACACTTATAGCATCCTTAGATAAGCCGTTTACTGAGATTGATTTCGAGGATAGATATAGAGATGCATTACTTGAGTTAGTAGAGGATAAAGTATCTGGTAAAGAGATAGTTACGCTATCTGAAGAAGCGGAGTCAGCGCCGGTTGTAGATATAATGGATGCGTTAAAGAAGAGTATAGAGGATGCTAAGAAAGTAAAAGAGGATAAATAGATGATCAAACTGTGCTCATGGAATATACAAGCGGGCGGCGGTAGTCGTGCGCTTTCTATTGTAAAAGTGATTGTGAAATCAAAATCCAATATCGTAGCCATGAGCGAATTCAGAAATAATGATTCTGGTAACACGTTAAGAAACTATCTTTTGAAAGCTGGTTATAGATACCAAGCGGTTACTCATTCGAGTAGAAATGACAACAGTGTGCTTATAGCATCAATATTGCCTTTCAATTCCGAGATATATCCGTCAAGTGATCCCAAGTTTTCGGGTAATATAATAACAGCACATTTTCCTGCTTTTTCAGTCTTGGGTGTATATCTTCCGCATAAAAAGAAACATCAACTTCTAGAATTTATCACCAAGGAGACATCAGACAAGGATACTCCATTCATTATCTGCGGGGATTACAATACTGGAGTCAATTACATAGATCAAAAAGGAAATTCATTCTGGTATACAGATCAATTGGATAAGCTTAAGAAATCTGGTCAAAAAGATGCTTTCCGCTTAGTAAATGCAGATGCAGAAGAATTTTCATGGTATTCGCATCAAGGAAATGGTTTTAGATATGACCATACCTTTGTAGATAATATTCTAGCGCCAATAGTCACGAACTGTTATTACGATCATCAATGGCGGTTGGATAAGCTTAGTGATCATAGTCCTATGTTTTTAGAAATGGGATAAAAAAGGAATTGTAATTCCTGATTTTTTATGGACCTCTCCAACTCGTTATATATCGTTCTCTTTATTAATACAACTTCTTTGACTACTTTTGCGTTTCAATGTCTTCAATAAAGAACAAATGAAAATTAGTCATATATATTCTAGGTTGTCTATCTTGGTACTTACGGCGGTTTGTTGCCTGCCATTTACAAGTTATGGACAAGACCCACATTTTTCACAATTCTATGCTAGTCCGTTAAACCTCAATCCTGCATTAGCGGGAACTGCTGCGGGTAATTATAGAGTTTCTGTTAATTATCGTGATCAGTGGAGAGGGGCTTTAGACAATCCTTTGAAAACATTCGGAGCGTCAGGTGATCTCAAGTTTTTACTTAATGAAAGACAAAATAGACCAGATATAGCGGCTGGAGGATTTATGTTCTTCTCAGATCAAGTAGGTGATTTTGACTTGAATACCAATCAAATTGCATTAGTTGGGGCATATCATAAATCGTTGAGTCAGAATATAGATAATTATCTAGGCATAGGATTTCAACTTGGGCTGACTCAGAAGAGTATTAACTACGAAGATTTATTTTTTCAAGATCAATTCAATGCAATTGATGGATTTGATTTGCAGACAGGTGAGTTGCTTCCTGCAAATAATTTTGCATTCTTAGATTTTGCTGTGGGAGTTAATTATTCAATAGCGCCGCAGAAAGGAAAACAATACTATGGTGGTTTGTCATATGCCCATTTGACTTCGCCGAATATTAGTTTTTATGAATCTGACGAAAGCCCAGATCCTAATTTGATAAAGGAAAATAAACTATTTGCAAAGCTTACAGGGTATGTGGGAGCTAGTGTGCAAACCAGTGAAGCTTTAGAGGTTCAACCTAGAGCTTTATTACTAATTCAAGGATCTCACATGGAGGTTAATTTAGGAACTAACCTTAGATATAAATTTGTGAAGAAGGAAGGAACTTATGTTCATTTCGGCCCATGGTTAAGATTTGCTAAGAACGAGCAAGGAGTAGGCGTGGAGTCTATTGTATTCTCTGTAGGATACGAGATTAAGAACTTTATGCTAGGAGTTAGTTATGATCACAGTATAAGTGACCTTGTTACAGATAGAAAGGGATTGAATGCCTTGGAAATTAGTATTACTTATCTCGGGGAGGTTGATAACAATGATGGATTTTGTCCTACTTTTTAATACTTAAATTCTCCGATGCTTGCGTCGTGGTCATAAAAAAGATGTTTTTGCATAAAAACGTCTTATCACAAAAAAGATCCGATTTTCGACCTCTAGAGTGAATGAAAATTGGCGAATGCTCCATCCGCTTGCGGTGGGGTCGTCAAAATTTAAGATCCTTTTTACTAGCCCATTGAAAAAGATATCATTTATGGAACGCGGATAACACTGATTTAGCAGATTGTACGTTTTTTTTGAAGATATCTAATTTATAATTATCAGTTGGATGGCGTAACAAACGGACAAATCCATTATCAATTATCCATTATCAATTATTTCACCGCCTTAATCGCTTGCATAGGATTAATCATACGTCCAGTCAAGTGATTGGCTTTAGTCTTGGTGCCTGTATTGTCCAAAATCTTAAATACTTGTTTAGTGGTCAATTTAGGATTCAATGATTTCATAACAGCGACTAATCCTGATACATGAGGCGCTGCCATACTAGTGCCATCTAAAGATGCATATTTACCTCCTTTCCAAGTCGAAGGTATACTAGTGCCTGGCGCAGCGATGCCGTAATTAGTATTTGTTATATAGTTAGAAAACTGTGCTTTGTTTAAGGTTCTGTCTAATGCTGTAACTGTTATCACAATTTCAGAATTAGCGGGTACTATTTTAGATGCATCACCTGCATTATTACCTGCGGCAGCTACAATGATTACATTGTGATCTTCTGCATATTGCATTGCTGCGTTGTATGCTACTTCTTTTATTTGTGTAGACTTACCGCCTAGAGACATTGATATTACATCAGCTCCACCATCTACGGCTTCTATGATTCCTTCTACTATTCTAGCTTGTGTTCCATAACCGAAGTTATTCATCACCTTGACGCTACTTACAGTCACCCATTCACTGCCCGGAGACATAGATGCTATTCCAATTCCGTTATCAGATATTGCTGATGCTACTCCTGCGCAGTGTGTACCGTGTCCATTTATATCAGATTCGTTTGCATTTACATCTTTGGATTGATGTCTTAAGAAATTAGAACCGATGTCTTCATGATTAGGATTTACGCCACTATCTAAGATGAATAGTTTGGCAGTTCTTACTGGCTTATATTTAGATTGCTTAAATAGAGGATAGTAATTTTGCATATTCAATATTGCCATATTCCATTGAGATTCTGCCATTGGATCCGAGACCGTTTTTGAAAATTTTGTTTTTGCAGTTTTTTGAATACTGGTAACTGGTTCTAGTCTTAATATTTCATTTGGTTCTATCCATTCTACACCATTGAGTTGGCTTATTTCGCTAATGGCTAGATTAATGTCATATCCTTCTTTGACATCAACCTTATAAAAATCATCCAACTCTGTATTATCAGAGTCGAAAGGTTTCAAAAGTGCATTTACATTTTCTATGAATGACAAATCTTTCAATTCTGAAATTATAGATTGAGCTTCATCATGATTGAGCTCTACGATTAATTCAGCTTCTTGATCCATTTTAATACTAGGATCTAGTGTAGAGTGTGGGTTAGTTACATATAGATTAAGACCAACGGCAGCCATCACAACCGCTCCGACTTGTGCGATTTTATTTTTACTTAAAGATATAAGAATGAAACCAAGAATAGAGAGACCAAACAATACTGTTAATCCTTCAAATACCTTGGCGGTACTATTGATTGGCGCTCCTAATGTTGAGAATACCCAGAAAGCAAAGGCTGCCATAAATGAAAAGCCGAGTACTGGACTCAGCGCTTTACTCTTTTTGAAGATATTCCAAAAACCGAATGTAAATATGAGTATGTTATATAATATCATAATTGTATCTTAAATCACCATTTAGTTTAATCCATTAAACTCTGATATTGTTTTACAAATCTAGTCCTAAGTTATGCTTTAGTACTTGGTATAATGACGTCACTTATTGAATTCAACAAAACAAATGTGGAATAAATTCAAGAGTCATTGTCATTATAACTATATGACTTCAAATTTAACGGTTGGTTACTTAAAAAAATCAAAATATAGATGAGTAAACCACTTTTAACTATGAATAGCATAGCACACGACATCAATCAAGTATAAATTAGACCTAGATAAACAAAGAATACATTATAAAAATTTATATTTTTGCGGCGTCTTACTTAATTGATCAAAGCAATACAAACAAATAAATAACATGGAAAATAAATCACCAGAAAAAGTACACTGTCTTATAATCGGATCAGGACCTGCTGGATATACTGCGGCAATCTACGCAGCTAGAGCCAATATGAAACCTATATTGTATACAGGTAAAGAGCCTGGTGGGCAACTTACCATTACGAATGATGTAGAGAATTATCCTGGATACCCAGATGGTATTATGGGACCTGAGATGATGGAACACTTCAGAAAGCAAGCCGAAAGATTCGGTACTGAGGTCAGATATGAAATGATCGAGAAAGTAGACTTTAGTGGTGATAAGCATAGAGTGTGGTCAGAGACTGGACATGAAATCGAAGCGGATGCTGTAATTATATCTACTGGTGCGAGTGCAAGATGGTTAGGACTAGAATCAGAAACTAGACTGATGAATAAAGGTGTATCAGCTTGTGCGGTATGTGATGGGTTTTTCTTCAGAGGAAAAGAAGTTATAATAGTAGGTGCTGGTGATACGGCAGCGGAAGAAGCTACATATCTTGCAAAACTGTGTACGAAAGTACACATGTTAGTAAGAAGAGATGAAATGAGAGCTAGTAAGATCATGCAACAAAGAGTACTTGATGCTGATAATATTGAAGTATACTGGAATACCGAAACGTTAGAGGTTTTAGGTGATGATGAGGTAATAGGTGCTAAAGTCAAAAATAACAAGACTGGAGAAGAGAGCGTTATCAATGCGAGTGCATTCTTCGTAGCTATTGGTCATAAGCCTAATACATGGATCTTCGAAGACTATCTTGATATGGATGATGCGAAATATTTAGTAACTCAGCCGGATACTACAAAAACGAATGTAGAAGGTGTATTCGCTAGTGGAGATGCTCAGGATAATGTGTATAGACAAGCAGTAACTGCTGCAGGTACGGGATGTATGGCAGCTTTAGATGCAGAAAGATATCTTGCAGCAAAAGGAATAATATAATATACAGAATTTAATAAACCCTAACTTATTGAATCTATTAGAATTGTTTTGACAATTAAATAGGCGGCTGATGATTGCCTTATAACCAACAAATTTTTAGAAAATGTCAAAGTTTAGAAAAGGAGTATTACATGGTGATGAAGTCACTGAGTTATTTGATTATGCAAATAAAAATAATTTTGCACTTCCTGCAGTAAATGTAGTTGGTACAAACACTGTAAACGCAGCACTGGAGACAGCAAGAGAGGTGAATTCACCAATTATTGTTCAGTTTTCAAATGGTGGCTGTGTATTCTACGCTGGCAAAGGCTTAAGCAACGAAGGACAACAAGCAGCAATTTTAGGTGGTATATCTGGAGCAATGCATGTACATAACCTTGCAGAAGCATATGGAGTTACAGCTATACTACATACAGATCACTGTGCAAAGAAATTACTTCCTTGGATTGATGGTTTGTTGGATGCAAGTGAAGCGCATTATGAGGCCAATGGTTACCCATTATTCAGTTCTCACATGATTGATCTTTCAGAAGAGCCAATCGAAGAGAATATCGAAATATGTAAGAAGTATCTAGAAAGAATGTCTAAAATGGGCATGACACTAGAAATCGAATTAGGCGTTACGGGTGGTGAAGAAGATGGAGTTGATAATACAGGTATCGATTCTTCTAAGATGTATACACAACCAGAAGAGGTAGCATATGCATATGAAGAGTTAAGCAAAGTGAGTGATAAGTTTACAATCGCAGCGGCTTTCGGAAATGTACATGGTGTATACAAGCCAGGTAATGTAGAGCTTACGCCAAAGATTCTAAAGAATAGTCAGGAATTCGTAGAGAAGAAATTCAATACAGCTCCTCAGCCAATCAATTTCGTATTTCACGGTGGATCAGGATCTTCAAAAGAAGAAATCAGAGAAGCAATCGAATATGGTGCAATCAAGATGAACATTGATACAGATCAACAATGGGCATTCTGGGATGGTATCAAAGTATACGAAGAGAAAAATCATGACTACCTACAAGCACAGATCGGGTCTCCTGATGGTGATGATAGTCCTAACAAGAAATACTACGATCCAAGAAAATGGTTGAGAGCAGCGGAACAATCATTTATCACTAGGTTAACGCAAGCATTCGATGATTTGAATTGTATGAATAAGAATGCATAAGTAATTGCAGTTCTTTTATAGATATAGAAGCATCCAGCATTGATTTGTTGGGTGCTTTTTTCTTTATGGTACAACCCATAATTTCTTGATTTTCTTAAAATTACATTATTTTTTATTTTTGAAAGTGATTAATGTAAATGTGTTAATTGCAGTTATTCAGCATGTTTTGTTGTCTTTTTGCCAGTGCTTGACATTTAGAATATACAAAATGTAAAATATATCATACTTGACGTAGGGGTATGTCGTCCATTAGCGTGTCTTGTTTATGTATTACATTAATAAAAGATATAAATATGACTACGTCACCAAACGCATTTTTTAAATTAATCGATAAAGTATCTATGTTAAGACACTTTGAATTGTTCTCTAACCTAAATGAAGAGGAACTTCAAGATCTTGCAAGAGCAACTGAGATTAAGTCGGTGGCAAAAAATAAATATATATTCAAAAGTGGTGACGAGAGCAATTTCTTATATGTTTTAATAAATGGTACAATCAAATTAGGAAACACATCTCCTGATGGAAGAGAAGTTATCAAAACGATACTTCACCCAACAGTTCTTTTTGGAGAGTCTTCACTAAGTACAAATGGAGTTAGAACTTCATTTACTAAAGCCATGGATCCTGATGTGAGGTTATTACAAATAGATGTAACTAGTTTCAAAGAATTAATGAAGTCAAATTTCGATTTCAATCTTAAAGTGGTAGAGTGTCTTGGTAATAAAATTGCTAATATTGAAAGTAGATTAGAGTCTTTAGTATTAGATGATGCAAGGACTAGAATTGTAGATTACATTAAAGATAATGCCAATAAATATGGTCGGAAAGTAGGGTATGAGATGCTTCTTAAGCATAGCCTTACTCAACAAGATATTGGAAACTTTACGGGCACTTCGAGACAAACGGTAACGTCTGTGTTGAATGATCTAAAAAGTACGAATCAAATACATTTCAAAAGAAAAAGTATCCTTATAAGAGATTTAGAAACTCTTGCATAAGACGATATAAAGAAGTTTCAGGTAAACGTGTTCTCATAGACCGAATCTGAAATCCTAGCTATAAACAGGTATTCTCGAAAGAGGGAGTACCTGTTTTTTTGTTTTAACTTAGAGATGTATTAATACTTAGAGTAGTACAGAAAATCAAATTCAATTGTAATTTTCAAAAGAACAAAATCAATTTATTGGTCACAATCAGTTTTCGAAAAAATAATCGTAGCCTCTAAATATGGGCTGAGATAATCGATTCTGAGCGACCATGAAGTCGTATTGTCCATCAGTTGTTTTATTGATAAAGAACCGTTCTATCTTTCTCGCTTGATTAATATCCCTAGTATTACTGTTTCGTGTTATAATATCTTTGAAGGGTATAAAGTCTATCTCATTGGTGATTCCTTTTTTATCTTTTACAGTAACAGTAGCAAATGGTACAAGTGCTCTAATCGAATCTAATCTGACATTATTATTATCAAAATCTTCTGCATAAATCCTAGCGAATCCACCTAGATATGCTTTTACTCTTTCTTCTGATACAGACTTAGTAGTGGGCTCCAAGAACTGACTTAGTGGCTCTACCTCATATTTCGATCCATCTACGGTTAGTTTGAATGATGATTTCTGGTCTTTATGGTAGTTTACACTTACCTCTTTGATATCTTCAGATAGGTATTGGAACATTTCTCTATCACGATACCTATCTACTTTTTGAGTGAATCTTGATCTCACGTCACCGTTAAGCCCTCTAAGAAACATGTTGTAAGGTTGTGAAGCTCCATCCATTAGGAAGGCAGTGCCTGTTTCATCATAGGATTCTACACCGATCTGAAAACTCCTTACTTCTTTGCCATCGAGGTCATATATTTTAATTTGGATTCCAACCTTTTCAATATCCTTTATTATCGTTTGAGTTTCGCCTTTGGATGGAATGTTTTGAATTTCGATCTTAGCTAAAGTTTTAGTAATCTGTGGTAGTGTAAATTGACTGACTCTAAATTTGTCATTCAAATACCAAATTCCGCCTTCACCTCTTTTGAATGTCTTTAGAGGTCTTTTCTTTTGTTTTACAGTTATCATACCCATCTGATCTTCAGGAAATGAAAATCTACGACCTGATGTATCTAGACTTGTTTTGGGTCCATCGTTCTGGGGCTTCAAAAAATATGCGACAGCTGCCAATCCTATAAGAAGGGCAAGTAGAATCATTAATTTTTTCATATTACTATTTAATAAGCGTATCTCTGTTCGAAGGAAATATAGATTTTATGTTGATACTCCTTCCTATTTAGAATATCGTCTTCTTCTGATATAATTGAATCCTATCCCAAATAAAGCTAAAAATAACAATGGTAGACCAATATTGATGAATTGCCATTTCTTTCTTTCCTTCTTTGTCTTAACGGCGTCTAGTAATCTGAGTTTTACTTGCTTAGATCGAGAATCTAGAATGCCGTTATCATCCAACATAAATTCAACAGCATTGAGGATGAAATCCTTGTTGCCGTCATATACTCTTTGTTCCCATACATTGAATCCTATCGGCCTTGGTTTGTTCTCTCTAATGCTTATAGAGTTTTTCATGAAGTCCACGTCACTAAATACCATTTGTTTTGTCGGTGGACTTTTTGCTTGAAATGTAATTCCAAGTTCGTCCAATCCAGATTGGAAGCCTGGTGTGATTCTATTCGCATAAGCAGATTCGAATTCTCCTTCTAGTAATAAACCAAGAGTTTGTTTTCCCTTATTAAACAATTCTTGTTTTGGTGGAAATTTTAATATTTCAAAATTTAATCGAACTGGATTTAATTGAAACCTAGCATAAGGAGACGATGTAAGAAGTGGGGTTTTTTCGACAGCAAATTTTGTTTTTATTGTGTCTATTGTACTAGGAAAAAACATATTGATCCTATCTAGATTCTTACCAGTAGGGTGGTTGATATTAGCCATTGCCAAAGGATGATAAAACCATTTATACAGTTTTTGTTGGATCTTTCCATCTTGTTGTCCTACAACTTGCGGAATTTTAGTGCATTCTAAATCCAGTACAAGATTAGGTTGCACTCTCGCTCCATACTTGAATAGTAAGTCGTCTAGTCCAGTTTCAATATCTCTGGGAACATAGAATTTATATTTATTAATACTATCGAGGTCAGCATTGAGTTTCTCAATAAACCACATTACTTTACCTCCATTCATTATATACTGATCCAGTTTGAATTTTGCTCTATCATCAAATGCTTTCTTGGGAGCAGGAATGATAAGCAAATCAAGTTCTTGATCTATAGTAACTAGACTATCTAGATTCAGTCTGCCTACATTATAAAATCGATCAAGTTCCTGTTCTAACATAATCGTTTTTTCATAAGGTAATTCATCATGACCTGTAGAGAATGCGATCGTTTCTTTATCTTTTTTTGATAATTTCTGAATTAGATTGACAAATTTGTATTCTAGGAGTTCGATACTTCTGTTTAGTGTTACCTCATCATCTTCATTTAGATTCTGTTCTTTGAGGAGACTTACAGTTGATTTTCTATTTCTGTAACTGATGATAGCATACGGATAGATTCCTTTTTGTACGGATTCTTTACCATTATTGTACATAAGATTTATTGGAATAATACCATCCTTGGCCAGTTGGTCTCTTCTCGCTCTTATTTCTTGTACAGTGCCGTCTAGAGGATCTTCGAATATATACTGGATGTTAGGATTGATATCCTTGAGATCATCAAGTAGTTCTGAAGTAGCATTCTGCAATCTCATGAAACCTGCAGGGAAATCTCCATCCAACAATACTTTGATAAATAGATTGTCAGGAAGTTTTTCCACTACATCATGAGTAGAAGGGGATAGTGTATATCTTTTTTCTTCTGTAAGGTCTGCACTTGTATAGTAATAATTGGCAATGATGTTCACCACAAAGATGATCCCAATGACAATAAGCAGCTGCGTTAATTTTTGAATTTTACCCATATATATTTACCAAAAATAAGATAAATGTCGCTAAAGAATAACATTTATCAAAATCCCATTTGCAAATATGACATCTTATTATGTAGTGAACAAGAAAGTTGGTCTTTAATGTCTTTTTGAATGAATTTTGATATTGTGTTAAGATTCTATTTTAATGCAAGGCAGCACTTAGATAGGTGCAAAACGGGAGACGTCTTTGTCGGGCCTCTCATAGATTATCTGATATATATTATTTATGGAACATGGCAAAATGATACACTAGGTAAATAATATTAGTACTTATTTCTAAGCTACATAACGAAAAAGTGTCCGACACCGTATAGGTGTACAGACACTCTTGTTTTTTAATCATCTAAAACGCCGGTTTCTTCTAAGATTTTTCTTGCCTCGGCTTGTCGATCTATTCCTACGTATAGTTCTACTTTACCTCCAAAGAGGCCTACATGCATAGAGTCCTTTTTATTTAGTATGAATGATTCGATGCCTGATTCTGTTAAGACGTGACGTGCAGTTACTATTTTGAGATCAGATATGCTGAAATATACTAATGACGTGTCCATAATATTTGATTTTTAGTGTTCACCTTTCAAATAATTGATTCGGTGTCGTTATAACTATAACAAATTTTTGATCAGATAAATTTCTCAACCTCTTGTTTTATATTTGTTAAATCAGTGTTTATTGTGGTTTTTAGTTCGTTGAGATTCTGAAGTGTTTTCTCCTCATGTTTAAGAAGTAAATCTAATTGATAGAAATTATCGTCTATCTTGTTCTTAATACGTTGTGTATAATCTTTAAGTTTTTCATTGACTTCCCATTCTAATTTAATTCTACCTTTTTTGATTTCTTCTTTAAAACCTGCGAGGACCTTTCTTTTCTTAAGGCCTAGTGTAACTCCAGCGAATAGAACTCCTATGGTAGTTAGAATACCGCCAGTTATGTCAAATACGGCCCCTTGTGTTATTGTAGCTAGTATCACTCCAACTACCGCAATTCCAGATCCAGCTGCAAGATTTGGCGCCACTGTGCCAGCATCACTAGCAATAGATTCATCGTAGAAGTTTTCTGATTCATTCAAGAAAGTTTTAAAGCTCTTTTGCAGATCCATAAGTACGTTAGCACGTTTCTCAGCGATATCAGCAAATATCTCATCACTGTCTTCGAGAATAGTTTTACTGTCTTTGATCTTTGCATGAACTAGCTTTCCCATAGTTTGGATATTATCAGCGACATCAATGATTCCATTTGTTAATTTTTCTTTGAGAGAACTATTAAGTCTTTGTTCAAAATCCTTGACTTGCTTCTCGAGCCAATCCTTGAGATTTTCTTGACCACCAAACATAGATCCAAATGACCTTTTCATAACAGAAAGAAATCCTAATCCAGCTGCGAGTTCTTCCGTTTTGGCCGCTGTGATTCTATCATAGTTGGCTACAAGGTTTTCAGTTAATTGATCTATTTGGTTTTGAGTTTTGCCTTCTTGGCTATTTAATGTCTCTCTTATTTCGTTTCTGAACTCTTTATCATATTCCCATTGCTGGATTCTTAGATTTAGACTATGGCTTATCTTTTCATTGATGGCAAAAGAGGTATTGACATTATTTGCTAGTTTTAGGTACGGTGCTTTTCCATCAGTAATGTTTTCAGCAATGTACCTTCTAATATCTAGGAAGCCACTATTTTTTATATAACCATCAAGTTCCATCTTAGCGGAGACGGCAAATACATTTGGGTTTTCAATTCCTTTTTTACCAGCATTTTCGATTACTCCATTGATATTAATGGCTAGATCCGCTTCTTCCATCAAATCTTTTTGCTGCAGGACAAATATGATCTTACGTCTCCATTCCTCGTTGATGAAATCTAAAAATTGCCAAGCGGATTGTCTATATGGGTTCTTCGCTTCAAATACAAATACGATCAAATCAGAATGAGGGATAAACCTCTCCGTAATCTCTTGATGATGCTCTACTATCGAATTAGTACCTGGAGTATCTACAATAGCAATCTCTCTGAGAATATCTACTGGTTGTGTTATACGCGTGTAGTGCTCGTTAACGTGTTCGATGGCCTCTTCTTCGCCATAGGTAATCAACTGAATCGTGTCAGTCATTGGGGAGGGAGCCACCTTGCAAATATCTTTTCCGGCTTGGAGCAGTGCATTCACGAAACTACTCTTACCAGCTTTCACTTCACCTACAATTACAAATGTAAATGGAGCACTTATACGATCAAGTATATCTTTGACTGTTGTTGTGAGTTCAACATTCTGAATATTTGAAGTCAACTCATACAACTTCTTTATCGCTGATTCAGTATCATTCGAGAGTTGACGTAGTTTTGGATTTATTGATTCTTGCATTGGCTAAAAATATAAAAAAATCTAATGCTATTTATAGTTTCCTATTTAATCAAGCTCTATTATTTTTTCATCTATCAATAAATGTATGCTATCGATTGCATCCGTATATATGTCAGTATTGAGCATTATTGCTCTGCGATATATGGTATATTCTTCCAATCTTAGGTCACAATATTCTAGTAATAATTTATTTTGATTAATTAAAACGTCTGTTATATCTTCCAAAGAGTCAAGTTTTTCAATTATTGCTCTGTTTTTGTACCAATACGGAATTATTTTATTGTTTAGTTCATCTAATAATTGATCGTTAGGATTTACCATTAAGTTGTCGTAGAATGTTGAAGTAGCTGTTTCATTCTCGATAAATTCATCAATTTGTCTTTGATACTCTGTGTTTACAGGACTGTTAGCTTCCCAATAGATAAAGCCTAAAAGAAAAGTAACAATAATTAATGCGCTAATAATTCCAAGACCAAAGGCTTTCCATTTAGTTATGAACTTATAGCCGCTTTGCTCATATTCGTTCAATTTATCACCTTGATAATAGTGAACCCATAATGATGTCAACCCAGTGTATATTGCAGGGATAAGCTGACTAGGAATAAAATCAATAATGTGATTCGGAATTATAATTATAAAAAGAAAGATGAAAATTGTAGTTAGAACCCCAAAGGCTAGAGCAACATCTCCTTTTCTTTCTTCATTTAATGCCCGGTAATTCTCCCTAATTAAAATACTTCCGCCTAACGGGGCTCCTAAGAATGTTGCCAGTCCAATTGCTGATAAAGAATACATCTTCTGTATTTTCTGATCATTTTGTGTTGAAGTTGAATTCATATTCAATAATTGTATTGTTTTATAACCATAATATCCCTTCCGGTCCTTTACACATCAATAAATCTAATGCAGAAAGGTCCTCTATGAATTCATGCTTTTCTTCAAATACCTGGTTATATGACTTAGCCACAAAACCTTCGATATCTCTTTTGTTGAATCCCATTTTTCTTACATCTACCGCCTTATCGCTGTACTCTCTAACATAGTCTTCACTATTTGTAATAGTTGTATCCAGATCAAACGATTTGACGAAAAACTTAACTATTGCAGCATTCAGATCTATTAACTTATTGTGTTCCGATTTTATGATTCGTTCTATATCGTCAAAGTAATACTCAAAATATGGCGCATTCCCATAAGCTGATTTAATTGCATGAAGATGGTTTGCGATCCATTCTGAGTCATATGATATTTCTACCTCTGTGATTGGCATTCTGTTGTTCTTTCCTTTTTTGAGAGGTACAGACAGTATGTCAATACCATTTACACCAAGGATCTTTGTTCTATTTCTGGTGCTTTTTTTCTGGTAATTTTCACAGTGCTCTATTATGACTTCATTGGATCTATTCATGAGCCAATATGAAGATACTGGCGGGAAATACTCAGTTGTTAATATTACTTTATTATTCATTGGTTTATCCATTGTTCATCATATTATAATAGGCTGATTCACTATACTGTGACCACTCATTGATGTTCTTTTGGAATTTGCTATAAGACTCATACAGTGTTTTTGTCTTTATGTCGCTATCTACCAATTCCTGGATTGTTTCTCTTGTATATTGTCTCATCTTTCTAAGTATATCGGGATTGAGTCTTCGAACCTCTACGTCTGTTTCTGTGATTATTTTTTGCAAATATTCATTGTTCTTAGCTTCAAACTCTGACAGAATCCACATGTTTAATCTGAAGGCTGCTGTCTGCAGAATTGCTTTTAGATCTGGTTCTAGTGTGTCGAGTAATCGTTTATTTACTATGATTTCAAGATTAGACCCTGGCTCGTGCCATCCGGGGGAATAGTAGTATTTTGCTATTTCATGGAAACCCATTAGGTAATCATGGTATGGGCCGATCCATTCCGTAGCATCTATTACACCACGTTCGAGATTAGTATAAAGTTCGGAACCCGCTGAAAGTACTGCAGTTCCTCCTGCTTTTTCTAAAACCTTGCCACCAATGCCAGGCATTCTCATTTTTAAACCTTTGAAATCTTCTATTGTATTGATCTCTTTATTAAACCAGCCTGCCATTTGTACACCAGTATTTCCACCGGGAAAAGGAACAAGATTAAAACGAGCATACTGAGCTTCATATAATTCTAATCCTCCCCCAGAATAAAGCCAACTATTCATTTGTTGTGCATTCATACCAAATGGGACTGTGGTAAAAAACTGCAATGAAGCCTCTTTCCCTCCCCAATAATAGGATGCTCCGCTTCCCATTTCAGCCGCCCCGCTGCTTACAGCATCGAATACTTCTAAAGCTGGAACTAATGTTCCTCCGCCATATACCTTGATATCAATTCTGCCTCCAGTCATTTCTCTTACCCAATCTGCATACATAGTAGCTCCAGTGCCTAATACAGGAAAGTTAGGAGGCCAAGTTGTAACCATTTTCCACTTGTACTTTTTGGACGTAATTAGGTTAGGAGCAGTTATGTCAGACTTTTCAGTTGCCCCACATGAAGTCAATAATGATGCACCGAGTCCAGATATAACTGCAGTTTTAATGAATTTCTTACGATTGATTGTCTTTTTCATAAGTTGTATTGTATGGGCTCAAAATACAATTAGTTTGATGTTATAGTACGATTATTGATTGAAGATTATCGAAATCTTATTAGTCCATATTTATTTCTTGTTACTAATTATTAGATAGATTTATTGTGTTGATTGTAACATATTTAGATTTATAGTCTAAAGAAGACTTGATTTGAAAAATAAAAATAAAATATTCAATTTCGGTTATTGTATTTAGGATTTTATCCTAAATTAGTTTTCTGTTTTGAATTTATCCTTTTAATTATTCAGAACAAACATTCTAAATCCAACCTGATGAAAAGACTCTTGCTAGGACTAACATTATTAGCTATTATATTTTTAGCCGTGTTATGTAAACCAATAGATAATGCGAACGAAGAGGCATTGTTGGAAAATAAACCTGTAGAGTCTCTTGCAATTCAAAGCAATAAATAGTAAGTCAGGAGTATCAAAATATAAAACAAAATGAGCGAAATACTAGGAATAGGTTCTAGAGTTAAACATCCTTCATACGGAGATGGTGTTATATTAGAAGTAGATGTGGCTGCATACAAATGTTGTTTCATGCAGTTTGGACTAAAACATGTAGGAAAAGAATATGATGCATGGGAAGTTATCGAAGCAATAGAGCATACAGCTAGTGTATCCTTCACTGAAGCTGAAAAATCACTAGCCAAAATCTTGCAATCATGGATGGGCGTATCAGAGAAGATAGAGCTTGGTGATAAATGGGATGATGGAGTTATGATATTGAAACCGGGTGATGATTCATTGAAGTCTAAAGAAATTCCAATAGATACCTTTTTCCATAAGATTGTGATGGTGAGAGATCGCCTTAGAGTTATGGAGCAAAGAATCAATAGTAGCAAAATGTCTGATGAGGGCAAAGTGAATCTACAACAGTATATCACTAGAATATATGGTAGTTTGACTTCGTTTAATGTGCTATTTAAATATAAGGAAGATCACTTCAGAGGTGATGGAGGAAAGTAATTCTTTGTGATTTTATATTTTTTTCTTGGTTTGTTTTTTATGACTACATGGGTGATACGCTTCCTCCTGTCATTTATTATAGTGTCTTCGACAAATAAGACCTTTAGTTAAGCGATTATGATAAATATATGTATACACAAACTTCTAATTAAGTATAATATCATATTCGCTATGCCTTGAAAGAGCAAGGTGTTAAAGTTGTGTGTTGGAATTGATATTGTACTTATTTAATCTGAAAATAACCGAATCGGTACATCTTTCCATTTTAAGGGAAAGAAAGAGATAGGGAAGAACATGTCAAGATATGTTTGAACACATCAAGTTACAGTTGAATACATCAAGCTACAATTGAAAAACAATTCTAAAACCCAATACTCTTCTTCGCATGATCAGGTTTAGCCATATGCACCATTTTGATAGCTGTTATTGCGGCTTCTACTCCTTTGTTACCAAATGCACCACCGGCGCGATCTAGTGCTTGTTCCTTAGTGTTGGGAGTGAGTACGCCAAAAATAACAGGCTTTTTAGATGTTAGTCCGAGATTCATGATCCCGCTAGCGACAGCGTGATTAATATAAATATCATGATCTGTTTCTCCTTTGATGACACATCCTAGGCAAATAGCTGCATCTACTTTTTCTTGACCCATGATGAGTCTGGCACCAATTGGCAGTTCAAAAGCGCCAGGGACATGGTGGATAAGAATGTTGTCTTCTTTAGCTCCATTCTCCTTCAGAGTATCAATACATGCATCTCTCAATGCATAAGTTATATCTTCATTCCAGTCAGATACAATAATTGCAAAAGAAAAATCTTCGACTGATTTAAGTTTTTGCTTTGTTCCCGCGGATAAATTTTGATCTTTACTTGACATATTTGATAAATGTTTTAATATTAACTTTTGTAAGTGTTGCAAAAGTAATGAAGTTGTTAGCTTTTTGTTTTATGAAACTGAATAATAGTAGACTTATTTTATTTTTTTTAATTCTGACGGTCTTTTCTTGTAAAGAGGATCTGTCAGAAAAGCCCAATGTTTTTAGATATAATCAAATAAATCATATCACGTCTCTTGACCCTGCTTTTGCAAAGAGTCAGAATAATATATGGGCTACACATCATTTGTTTGATGGATTGGTTCGTCTTGATGATTCTCTTAATGTGGTGGCGTCGATAGCCAAGGAATGGGATATTTCTGAAGATGGACTTGTTTATACATTCTTCTTGAGAGATGATGTGAGATTTCACAGTAACGATTGTATCGATAACGAACGTGTCGTAACTGCTATCGATGTGAGCTATAGCCTAGGAAGGTTAATAAGTGAAGAAGTGAATTCTCCCGGTTCATGGTTGTTTATTGACAAGGTTGATGGGATAGAGTCTTTTGAGGTGGTCGATGATACGACTTTTGTGATGAAGCTTAATCAGCCATTTATTCCAATGATGGGCATATTGACGATGCAGTACTGCAGTGTATTACCGAAGGAATGTGTAGATTATTATAAATCTGACTTTAGATCAAACCCTGTTGGTACGGGCCCATTCCAATTTAAAAGATGGGAAGAAAATCAGGCTCTTTTCCTTGTTAATAACGAGAACTATTTTGGTGATATTACTCATAATCTAGATGGAATAAAAACTACTTTCATACCTGATAAGAAAATAGCGTTCTTAGAGCTGCTCAATGGAAATCTGGATTTTGTAAGTGGATTGGAATCCTCGTTTATTCATGATTTATTGACCCAAGAAGGAGATTTGTTGCCGAAACGACAGGAAGAGCTTAACTTGTTAAAAGCACCATATCTTAATTCAGAGTATTTAGGAATTAATATGGCAAACCAAGCTGAGGATAGTCCACTTAGAATAAAAGAAGTAAGACAAGCACTAAACTTAGGGCTGGACAGGAAATTAATGCTAGCCGCTTTGAGAAATGGGGTAGGGAAGCCCGCTAATGCAGGGTTTGTTCCTTCTGGTCTTCCATCTCATGACCCGTTGAAAGTTGCTGGATATACCTACGATCCTGATTCTGCAAGAGTTTTGATTTCTGCTGCAGGATTTGGAAGTGGTATTCCATTGCCTGAGATAGAACTTTTCACTAACAAAGATTACTTAGATCTAACAACATTTATAGCCAGGCAGTGGCAAGAGATTGGTGTAAAGACGAAAATTGAAGTATTAGAATCATCTATACTTCGTGATGGTATGCGTAAATCTTCAATTCCGTTTTTTAGAGCAAGTTGGATTGCTGATTACCCTGATGCAGAGTCATTTCTCTGTATGTTTTATAGTAAGTACCCTGCACCGCCAAACTATACTAGATATTCAAATCTAGCTTATGATCAGCTTTATGAAGAGGCAATTAAAACTGGTGATATCAAAAGAAGATATGAATTATATCATCAAATGGATCGAATGCTGATTGAAGATGCGCCAGTAATCTTTTTATTTTATGATGAGACAGCTTTGTTTTCTCAAAAGAACATCAGTGGAGTCTCTGGAAATGCTGTTAATCTATTAATAGTGAATGATTTAAAGAAAGATGTCTCAAAGCATAAATAACCTATTCATAAAACTTAAACTCCGCTAAATCTGTAAATGCTTTTTCATCAACTGTATCGTATACCTTTACATTAGATGGCCCTTTTTTATCAGATCTTTCAGCTGATAACATGAGTCCATTGTAAGATTTATAATTGTCCCAAGGCCAAACAGCCGACGGTTCTTTATTATCCCATTTGTTGAAGAAACTCCATTGTTTTATGAGATTATCCGATTGATCTACATATACTTCGTACTTGTTATCCGGGGTGTCACCGACCTCATTAAATGTCAATTCCAATACATCACTATTTATCCCAGTTAAAGTTTTACCTTGACGTAAGTATTTCAAATTGACTCCAGGATCTTGCAGTTTAAACGGCATAAATAGCCAGTACATATCATTGATCCAGATGCTTTTACCCTTATCTATGGCGGGTTGATCAATATTGCTGAGTACTAACTTTCCAGGGGTTAGTTTCTTACCTTCTCCAGTATCTAGGTTTACAATGTATAAAGAAGAGTCAGTTGTGTTTTTGATTCTTACTCGACTATTTTGTTTGTCCCATAGTAGATGCCTTGCATCAAAGAATGTCCAAGAAACGTATTTAAGATTATCCCATTTTTCTTGACCTCCCATTGCTTCCATGACTTTATTTGCAATAGCTGCAGCTTTGGGGTCTTTGGTACTACTGTCAACTATTTCAGATTTTTCATTAGTATTGTTAGTTTCAAGGTTTTTACAACCTGAGAAACAGAACAAAAATGAAATAATTACAAAATTCAATATTGATAATCTAAGCATATTTTTTCCTTTCATTCAATCATTCATTGTTATTAATCTACCATCTTTTCTACTATTCCATTCTTCATTACGAAATTGATACTCTGAAGAATTGATATGTCTTTAAGTGGATCACCTTTTACAGCTACAATATCCGCATATTTCCCCTGAGCAATAGATCCTAGTATATCTTTAATATTCAGTAGATCTGCAGCATTAAGAGTAGCAGCTTGAATTGCTTCTATTTCTGGCATTCCAGCTTCCACCATGAACACAAATTCTTTTGCATTGTCGCCATGAGCTGACACACCGGTATCAGTACCAAATGCTATTTTAACTCCAGCCTTGTATGCTTCACCAAAAGTTACTTGTATTTGAGCACCTATCTTTATTGCTTTGGGTACTATGATCGCGGGAAAGTAACCAGGTATCTTTGCTTTCTCCGCTACAAACTTACCTGCAGATATTGTAGGCACTAAGTATGTACCGTGTTTCTTCATTAGATCCATTGTCTCCTGATCCATTAATGTACCGTGTTCTATACTAGTTATACCACCGATGATTGCTCTTTGCATTCCTTCGACTCCATGAGCGTGAGCTGCTGTAGTCATTCCATAGTCTTTAGCAGCTTTCACAACAGCTTGCACTTCTTCTAGCGTGAATTGTGGACCGGATCCATCTTTTGCTACGCTTAAAACACCTCCAGTGGCTGTTATCTTAATACAGTCCGCTCCATTTTTATATCTCTGACGAACAGCTTTGTAGGCATCTTCTACACTATTTATTACACCATCTTTTGGGCCTGGATTACCTTTTAATTCTGATTTTACGCCATTGGTTGGATCTGCGTGCCCGCCAGTAGTTGCTAAAGATTTCTCTGCGGTATATATTCTTGGCCCTTTTATAAATCCTTTGGTGATTGCTTTTCTGAGGGAGACATTAACACCCGATCCTCCGAGATCTCTAACTGTTGTGAATCCCGCATCCAATGTTCTTCGGCAAAACACAGTAGCCTCGAGTGCTACATCTGTATCCTCAAGTCTGAATTTTTCCTCATAAGTCTTTGGTCTAGACTCGTGCTCGATATGAACGTGCATATCCATGAATCCTGGCATTACTGTCATATCCTTAAGATCTATTACTTCCGTATCTCTTGGTGCTGAGGCATAACCCTTTTTGACTTCAAGTATTTTATTTCCGTCTATGATTATTGTTCTTTCTTTGAGAGCGTCTTTGTTTTCTACATCGATTAATGTTCCACAGTGGATGTATTTCACTTGTGCACTCAATGAAAAAGCCAGACATGTGGCCCCCAATATTGTTAAAACTCGTTTCATATCAATTTATTTAATTCCCAAAGTAATGAATATTAAGGTCATATTGACAACGATTACTTGTTTTGATGGTTACTTGTTAGCGAATTAGTATTGTCATCTTCAATTCGTGGCACTTCATTTGTTATACATTACTGACAGACAAACAATATATGAAAGGAATTGCTGATTTACTAGGTAGAATATTTCTGAGTACCATTTTCTTCTTTGAAGTTTTGGATACTATATTTTTCTACAGTGCGGCAAAGGATTCGATGACTAATTATGGTGTTACGTGGATGCAGGACACTTTACTTACGATTGCCCTTTTGATGATGGGTATAGGTGCATTTTTGGTTGTGATTGGATATTTTGCTAGGGTAGGTGCTGTTATGCTCTTGCTAGTATGGATTCCTTTTACATTTGTAGTATATTCTTTTTGGAATGATCCACCTGATATTCAGAGAGAGCATATGTTGTTCTTCATGAGGAATCTTGCATTGATAGGTGGCCTTCTTTTATTATTGGCTAATGGCAGTGGTGAATATAGTGTTAGACGCTTGATCCATGTAATGAGACTTCCAAAGTAAGTTTGCTATTACTATTTTCTAAAAGTAAAGTTAAAACCAGATTTATTCTAAGGTTATCAGTATCTAGTTTCGTTATTCGACAGATAAAGATGATAGTTTGATCAATCTGACTATTTTTGCCCACATGAATTATTCTTCATTGAAAAATATATTTTGTTTCATAATCCTTTCGATACTAATCTGGAGTTGTGCCAGCACAGGAAGACCTAGTGGTGGACCCAAAGATACAACTCCGCCTTCTCTTGTAGAGGAAGAATCATCTCCTAATTTTAGTACTAATTATACACCTAAGAAAATAGAACTTGTTTTTGATGAATGGATTGAATTGAAGAATCAAGCCAAGGAAATTCTTATTTCACCACCTTTTTTTAAGCAACCAAAGATTACACAACGAGGAAAAAAGGTTACAGTAGAATTTCCTGAAGAAGAACCACTAAGAGAAGATGCAACATACACACTGAACTTTGGTAAATCAATTGTAGATTTTACAGAAGCTAATCCAGTAGAAGGTTTTCGTTTTTTATTTGCTACAGGAGACAAACTAGATAGTCTTACTTTTGATGGGACTATTGTAGATGCATATGGAGGAGAACCGGTCAAAGATGTTCTCATTATGCTATACGATGTCTTAGGTGATTCTGTAGTCGTGTCTGAAAAACCGTTTTATTACGCTAGAGCAGATGAAGATGGTGGATTCAAATTCGAATACTTGAAGAATGATACTTTCAAATTAATCGTAATTGAAGATCTGAACCTCAATTATTTATTGGATGACGAATTGGAGAGATTGGCTTTTATAGACTCTACTTTTATGTTAAATGATAGTACTGTTTTTAAACCAGAATTGAGACTTTTTACACCAGAGCAATCTACACGAATCATCAATTCTAATAGTAAGACGCCTGGACTGATCACAACGGTATTTAACAAGAAAGCTGATTTAGTTGGTTATGAATTCCTGTATCCTGATTCATTTGATCCGTATGTAGAATCAGTAGGAGATACTTTGAAATTCTGGTTTGAGAGTGAAATTGATTCTGTCGGGATCCTGTATGGGCCCGATACGCTTGACTTTACTGTAAAGCCTTTTGATACTGTGTTTTATAATTCGAAGATTATAATTCAAGATGATAATCTAACTAAATTAAAGCTGGCTCCATTTGACAGTTTAGTATTGTCTTTCTCAGCACCTATTGGTAAAGTAGATACTTCATTTATTACCTTATCTGATAAGCCCAAACCAATACTTGTTGATACGCTAAAATCTAAGAATGACAGTTTGTTTTTAGATAATAAAGTGGATAGTGTTTTAAATAAGAATTTAGTTCGAGATAGTACCATTACAGATATAGATTCTATCAAGAAAACTATAGAAAAAGTCATAGTACAAGATACTGTCCAAATAGATTCTTTATTGATGGTTGACAGTTTGGTAACTAATACACTTGATACCATATCATATTATTCTTTTGATCAAAGCACAAGCATTAGGAACTTAACCATAAAGAATACTTGGAAAGAAGCACATGATTATCAATTAATTATACTTCCTGGTGGAGTTACGGATATATATGGTAGAATGTCAGACACAATAGTATTTGATTTTACAACCACGTCCTTAGATGAATATGGTAATATTAAATTATTGGTATCTGATTTAGACAGTACAGAACAATATGTATTGATTCTAAGGGACGGTGATAAAGTAGTTGGTGAGTCAACAATTACGGAGTTGAATAAGAAACAAATAACGTTTAATCGCTTACCCGTAAGCTCTTACAATGTACATCTTATCAAGGATGAAAATAGAGATGGAAAATGGACTACTGGTGATTATTGGTTAGGAAAACAGCCTGAACTACTAAAGCAATTCGAATTAGAGAAATTAAGAGAAAACTGGGATTTAGAAGCTAATATCTCTTGGAAGGGATCAGTTGTGGATTCTTTGGGTAATGGTGTAGATTCATCGTTTATCCAAGTCGATAGTCTTGGTCAACCCATCAAAACAGATATAAAGGATAAATCGAAAATACCTAATAAAAAGAAATCCGATGAGCTACCAAACAATAAAAAGGGGATCAGAGGACGTAAAGGATAGCATGAGTTGTTTATCTTTGGAAATGTAAATGAGGATATGAAGCTAAAAGGAGAGAATCTTGTTAAGCAGTATGGGAATAGAGAGGTCGTGCAATCGGTCACTATCGAGGTGAATCAAGGCGAGATAGTAGGTTTGCTTGGGCCTAATGGAGCGGGTAAAACAACTACGTTTTACATGATGGTAGGCTTCGTGCAACCTAATTCTGGGAATGTTTATCTTGATGGAGAAGACATCACTGGACTGGCAATGTACAGAAGAGCACAGAAAGGATTAGGTTACCTTCCCCAAGAACCCTCGGTATTTAGAAAATTGTCTGTAGAAGATAATATATCTGCTATTCTCGAAATGACAAAATTATCTAAAGCAGAACAAAAGGAAAAGTTAGAATCACTAATCGATGAGTTTGGTCTGCATAAAGTACGTACGAACTTGGGTGATTCGCTTTCTGGAGGAGAACGTAGAAGAACAGAGATTGCAAGGTCATTAGCTTCAAGTCCTAAGTTTATTCTTTTAGATGAGCCATTTGCTGGTATTGATCCAATAGCGGTGGAAGATATTCAATTCATTGTAGAGAAGCTCAAGGACAAGAATATTGGTATACTGATTACCGATCATAATGTACAAGAAACGTTAAGTATTACAGAAAGGGCATACCTTATGTTTGAAGGTAATATCTTGAAAACTGGAACAGCCGAAGAATTGGCAGCGGATGAGATGGTAAGAAAAGTCTATTTAGGTCAGAATTTCGAATTGAGAAAAAAAGTCGGTCGAAATGAATAAGGTTTTAATTTCAATTTCAATAATTCTAGTGATAGTTGGTTTTCAAAGTTGCGAGGAACCCGTACGTACTACACTTACCAAAGAAGAAACGGTATTGTTAGATAGTTTATATGCGAAAAGCGTGTCTGGGATCAGAAAAAAAGCTGATTCTATTTGTGATGCTCGGTATCAATCTATATTCGAAGCGGCTAAAGATTCTTTCTATCTAAATGAATTAAAAGAAATAGAATCTATAATAAACGGAGAAGGATGATCTGGAATAATAAGTATAGAATCGTAGGAGTTATTGTAGGCATATTATGTATTGCAGTATTCGCTTCGTTTCCCAAAACGGATACCACAAAAATAAAAACTCAAGCGGAGAATGTTGGCCCTGCATTAATACAACAGGAATTAAAGAAAAAGCTTGATAAATTTAGCAATACCATTCTAGCAAAGTGCAGAAGGGAGGCAATAGCTGATGCAGAGATATTTGTAGATAGTTTAGTGTCAGAGGAGCTCAATTCACTTTCAGGGGATACCATTGCTTTTCCAAGAAAACCAATAAGACCAAGTCTTCCACAAAAAGTAATTCTTAACGATAGTACCAAGATTGATCCTATCTTCTAAGAAACTACTTATTGTAGAATGGTGCCTAACTATATGGAAATTAATTTTAAGTGTTTATTTTATCTGAGATTCTACCTCTAAACTTTTTTCACTAAGTATAAAACTACAGGGAAGTGATCTGAATATCCTGCCTGGTATTTGTCTCCGGAGAATGTACGGAAAGGATATCCTTTATATTGACCAGATCTCTGTATTAGATATTTTTTGTTAAATATTTGTGCTTTGTAGTAAAAGTACCCATTATTCTCTTTGTCAAGTAAGCCTGGAGATACAATTATCTGATCAAATAGACTCCAGTTGTCTCTATAAGCGTTGCTTCCAAGTCCTCTTCTATAAGGATCATACATTGGGTTGAACATATCATCCGAAGACTTTACATCTTTCTTTTTCCCTTTCGCCCTGAGAACTGATTTTAGACTTTTACTTGTAGGATCATCATTAAAATCCCCCATGACCATTACTTTTACATCAGGATTTTTTGATTTTAATCTATCTACTATTTCTTTGACCTTCTCCGCAGCTTTATTTCTTCTTGGAGCAGATCTTTTTTCTCCACCGCTTCTTGATGGCCAGTGATTAACCAAAACATGGGTTGTGTCACCATCAAGTATACCTGTAACATGCATAATTTCTCTAGTTAGGAGTGTATCTCCATCATCAAAAATAAAATTCATATTTTCCATTTCTACATTAAGAAACGTAAAATGGAGTGGATTGTAAAGCATGCCTACATCTATTCCTCTTCTGTCAGGACTATCTCTGTGTACGATTTGGTAGTTTCTATCCTTGATAGCATCCTGCTTAACAAGATCTTCTAGCACTCGTTTATTTTCGATTTCTGAGACGCCAAGTATTGATACACCAGCTGGCGTTACATCAAGCCCCATTTGACTAATTACATAAGCCATATTAGCTTGTTTCTCATTATATTTTTCTTCGGTCCATGCTTTTTTTCCCCATGGTGTGAATTCTGAATCTCTGATTGTAGTATCCCTTTCGAAATCGAATAGGTTTTCAAGATTATAGAAGCCCACAGATACTGCTTTGAAATTTGTTTCTTGGCTAAAACTATATGATATAAACAATAAAGTAATTGCTATAGAGTAGATTATTTTTTGCATTGTTTTTCTATTATGATGTGCAAATATAGATTTTAAAATAGCTCATTATCTAACTGTTGCTACACATTCGTAATTAATTTATATGAATTTCTAGTATGTGTTATCATTCTAAGCATTACTTTTGTGGGAAATTGAAAATTAAATCAATGATTAGACGTAACACATTTATACTAGTAATGTTGTTTTCTGTATTTAGTATTTGTTTAACTAATGCTCAGTCAATAACAGGAAAGATCTTATCATCTTCTAACAAGGCTCAAGTAGGAGCACTCGTTAATATAGGTGGAGCAGAAGCTGTAACTAATGCATCAGGTACTTTTAGAATAATGGACTTAGCATTGGGATCCTATACCATGAAAGTCGAATATGATGGTAAAGAATTCACTCGAGGAAGAATTACAATAAGACAAGAGGATACGGATCTTGGTGATCTTAAATTGGTCGGTAAGAAGATCTACCTTAATGATGAAACGATATCAGAAACATTAGATGAACCAAATTCTACGACTCCAATAGAAAAGAACGAAGAAGATATCATTGGGATATCAGCTATGGAAATAGATATAGCTGTAATCACAATAAATGCTGATGATATAGGTGATGATGATGGACAAGGTCAACAATACTCTAGTTTGTTAACAGCCGGTAGAGATCCATTTAATGCTGCGGCAGCTTATAACTTTAGTAGTGGAAGATTCTACGCTAGAGGATATAACAATGAAGATAGACATGTATACCTTAACGGATTTGCAGTGAATGATCTTGATGACGGTAGAGTTTCATGGGCAGTATGGGGAGGATTAAATGATGTATTGAGAAATCAAGATCAGAGTAATACGCTTCAAGCTACTTCTTTTGCACTTGGTGGTGTAGGTGGGGCTAATTTTATAGATACTAGAGCATCACTTCAGAGACCTGGTACACGTATAGTATATAATAGGTCTAACCGTTCTTATTCAAATAGATTTATGGTTACACATAATTCAGGAGAACAAGAAAACGGATGGTCTTACTCTTTATCTGCAAGTAGAAGATGGGGTGATTCTGGATACATTGATGGGACATTTTATGATGCATATGCATTGTTTTTATCTGTAGAGAAAAAAATAAATGACAAGCATTCTATTGGGCTTACTGTATTGAATTCTCCATCAAGTAGAGGTAGATTCTCGGGCAGTGTTCAGGAGGCATATGATCTTGCTGGTTCTAATTACTACAATGCAAATTGGGGTTACCAAAACGGAGAAGTAAGAAATTCTAGAGTAAATAACTCAAATCAACCAATAGGTATTCTAAGACACGATTGGAAGATTAATGATAAGTTGAGCTTAAGAACAACTGCCGCTGGAGAGATAGGAACATTTGGTAGTACTAGGTTAGATTGGTACAATGCTAGTGATCCAAGGCCTGATTATTATAGAAAGTTACCAAGTTTTTACAGACGAGTTGGATTGAATGGTCTAGCGGATGATGTTGCAGCTAAGTTTAGTGGCAGTGAAGATGGAAGACAGTTAGATTGGGATAGAATGTATGCTGTGAACCAAGAACGAAACATAACTATAGAAAATGCAAATGGATCTGGTGAAGCACTTACTGGAGCATTGGCAGCATATATAGTAGAGGAACAACATTTCGATAATGAGAAATATAACTTCAATACCAACTTGCAAGCTGAAATTTCTGAAAACTTCACTATAAATGGTGGATTAGAGTACTTATATGAAAATGTACATAACTACAAGTTACTCGATGATTTATTAGGTGCAGACTACTATGTTGATTTGAATGTATTTGCATTAAGAGATTTTCCTGGTAACACTGATGTTGCACAAAATGATTTACAAAGACCTAACAGAACCTTGGAGGTCGGAGATAGATTTGGTTGGGATTATGATATTGTAACACAAAGAGCTGGAGGTTGGATGCAAGGAGAATATTCTTTGAATCAATTAGATATTTTTGTTTCAGGTGAATTAACAAATACTTCTTTCTATAGAAACAGTTTTGTTCAGAGTGGTTTATTTCCTGATAGCTCATTAGGGAAATCAGAAACACAATCATTCAATAATTATGGATTGAAAGCGGGTCTTACTTATAAATTAGATGGTAGGAATTATTTTTATGGAGTTGGTACAATGAAAACTAGAGCTCCATTTAGTCGATTCGCATTCTTATCACCTAGAACTAGAAATGAATTTGTAAAAGATCCTACAAGTGAAAAAATTCAAGGATTCGAAGCTGGTTACATATTTAGATATGCCGGACTGAAAGGTAGACTAAGTGGATACTATACTACATTCCAAGATCAAATAGAAAATAATAGTTTTTATAATGATCAACAAAGAACCTTTGTAAACTTTATATTAGCTGGTGTTGATAAAAGACATCAAGGAATAGAGTTAGGTTTGGAAGCTAAAATAAATAGTACGTTGACTGCAAAGTTTGCAGCTGCTGTAGGAGCAAATCAATATACTTCTAGACCTCTTGGAACATATACGCAAGATAATGATGCGAATGTTTTTGCAGAGGACAGAGTTATATACATAGAGAACTTCTATGTTCCAGGTCCACAACAGGCCTATACACTTGGACTTGAATATAGATCTCCGAAATATTGGTTTGTAAACTTGAACTTGAATCACTTCAGAGAAATATATCTAGATTTTAATCCGGATAGAAGAACAGATGAAACAGTAGCTGGATTGCTTTTACCAGACAGAAATGAAACTTTCCAAAACGTAATTGCTCAAGAAAAGCTTCCATCTCAATTTACGGTTGATTTCTTTGGAGGAAAGTCTTGGAAAATTGATGACTACTTTCTTAACTTGACATTAGGAATTAATAATATTCTTAATAACAAAGGATTTAGAACTGGGGGATTTGAGCAAGGAAGATTTGATTACGAAGGTTTTGATACTGAACGATTCCCACCTAGATATTTCTATGCTTTTGGTACAACATATAGCGCAGGATTAACTTTAAGGTTTTAATTAAACCATTTACATTAACAGACAATAAATAACTTGTAATGAATACATTAAATAAATTTTTCTTTTTACTGATTATCGTATCTGGTTTGTTTATCACTTCTTGTGTTGACAATAATTTTGATGAACCTGAGAATACTTTAACAATTGATGCTGCTGATGTACTAACGATCAGTGAAATTTTAGATTTTCTACCTGCTACGGGTGGAGCGGTATTTGGTGAAGCCAATATTGGTACAGAAACTAAATACATTAAAGGAACGGTAACAGCAGATGATGCTAGTGGTAATTTCTTTAAGACAATAACATTTCAGGATGAAACAGCTGCATTAAGTATAGCTGCGGATAGAAATGAACTAAATGCTGAGTTCCCAGCTGGGAATGTAATCTATGTAAAGTTAAATGGATTGACACTCGGAAAAGATGCTGAATTGCCAAGAATAGGATATAGTATAGAAGATGATAGGCTTCAACGAATTCCTGATTTATTGGTTAATGATTTCATGATCGCAGGTGGTCAGGGGGAAGTAATCGAACCAACTGTGGTGACGATAAGTGAGTTAAGACAAAACACAAATCTTTATTATAATAAGTTGATTTCAATTGAACAAGCTCAATTTACACTTGCATTTGTAGGACAAACGTATGCAGACGCTGAGAATATTGATGGTCCTCAGACTGTAAATGCAATGATTGAGGATTGTGATGGTGATGATGTTATATTAAGAAATAGTGGATTTGCTGATTTCGCTACAGAGGTAATGCCTCAAGGAAGTGGTAAAGTTACAGCAATTGCAAGTGTGTTTTTAGATGATCTACAGTTGTTTATCAGAGACTTGAATGATATAGAATTCATGGAGTTGAGATGTGATGGTTCTGGTGGACAAGCGAGTAATGAGATAGAAATAGCTGACATCCAAGATAGATTTTATAATTCTGGTGCTGATGCAGCGGAAACTGGATTTATAACTGGAACTGTAATATCAGATAGAAATACGGGACAAGTAAATTCACAAAATGTGTTTTTCCAAAATGGAGATCGTGGTATTTTGATAAGATTTTCAAGTGATCATTCTTTTAACTTAGGTGACCAATTGAAGCTGACCGTTTCTGGTCAAGAAGTGTCTGAATTTAGAGGTTTATTACAAATTAATAATGTGCCACTATTCAATGCAGAGTTAACAGGAAATGGTTCTTTACCTACACCAAAACAAATCACGATTGATGAGATCTTAGAAGATAATAATAGATATGAATCTACAAGAGTGATAATTGCAGGTGCGATGTTAAGTGGAGGTAGTACTTATGGAGCTGGAGATATTACAGTAGATGACGGAACAGAGACGATAAGTTTATTTACTTTCAGTACAACTTCATATGCAAATGAGCCTGTACCTTCTGGAACGGTAAATGTTACAGCTGTTGTAAGTCAATTTGATGATAATCCTCAATTATTGATAAATGCTGCATCTGATGTTTCTGGTGGTACTATTGATCCAGGAGGTAGCGGAAGTGATGGCCAAGTAAGCCAAAGCTTTGAAGGATTTACTGATTTTGATCCTGTAGCTATTGAAGGATGGTTAAGCGTAGCAACGAAGGGTGATAGACAATGGTATACAAGAACGTTTGATGATAATGGTTTTATAGAGTGTGAAGCATTTATGGATAGTAATCCAGCAACTGAAGCGTGGTTAGTAACGCCTACGATAGATACAGATGATAAGTCTATTTTCTCATTTGAGACAGCAATAGCTTTCTGGCAACACCAAGGATTATCGATTTGGATAAGTCAAGATTTTACTAGTCTTGGTGAGGCCAATTGGGTGTCAATAGATCAAGCAACCCTGGCAAATAGTGGAAATGAAAATTACGAGTTTGTTGCTTCTGGAGATATTGATTTGACAGATTACCTTTCTGGAAAAGTAAGAGTAGGTTTCAAATATGAAGGAACAGCTTCACAGAATACAACTAAAGTAAGAATAGATAATGTGGTTTTAAAATAAGCCGCATCTATAATTAACATACCTAAAGTCCATGTAAACAAGCGTTTACATGGACTTTATTATTTTGTTGCTATCTTTGTGTATTGTTTCAGCTGACTATTAGTTTCTGAACAAAAGGAATAACAACTAACTAAAACATAAAAAATGAATTTATTAGACAGTGTAAAAGGCGTAATGACGAATGCAGTAGTAGATAAAGCTGCAAGTGCATTAGGAATTGAAAATGGTATGATGAAATCTGCCCTGAAATTAGCATTGCCAGCAATTATAGGTGGATTAATCAATAAAGGAAGCTCAGAAAGTGGAGCAGGTGGACTTATTGATCTTTTCAAAAATGGTGGGTTTGGTGACAGCAATAATGGAGACCTTGTGGGTGTGCTAGGAGATGAAGCTAAGAGAGGTGGAATGTTAGAAACTGGAGCTGATCTTTTAGGGACTATTTTTGGAAACAATCAATCAGGAATACTTGATATGATATTGAAGGCAACAGGCATAGGCAAATCTGGGGGCTCTTCGATATTGAGTTTCCTAGCGCCAATCGTGATCAATAAGTTAGCTGGAATTGTATTTGGCGAAAAAATGTCTGCATCGGGATTGTCTAAATACCTTGGTAATCAGAAAAGTGATATTATGGGATTAGTACCTGGGATGTCTACATTACTTGGTGGATCTAGTGCAGTTAATGAAACTGTGGGTGCAGTATCAGGATCGAGCAACAATAATGATGATTCTGGAGGAGGCATTGGTTTTTTAAAGTACTTATTACCATTATTGTTTTTAGGTGCTATCGGGTATTGGTGGATGAATAAGGATAAGGCAGCAACCACAGATATAGATACAACAAAAACAGAAATTACTACAGGACAGAAAGATGTTGAGCCAAAGAAAGTGATAACAACATCAAGAGATAATGAAACGAAAGTCTCAACAGGAGAAACAGCCGCAATAACTGGATATTCTGTAAACGCTAATGGAGACATCGTTGACGAGAATGGTAAAGTTTTATTTGCAAATGGCACGTATGAGTTGGATGCTAAAGGAAACTTAATAAATAAAGTAAATAAAAGGATAGTTCTACCTGCAGCATCTATTTCGAGAGACCTTGGTGATAAAATCAGCTCGATTTTATCTGGTCTGTCTACAACAGTTACAATGGAGGATATGAAATCCATCTTCGGGGACATGATTATGAAAAAGAGTACCAGAACATCATACGGACTCTCTAACATCGAGTTTAACAAAGAAGACCATAAGATATCAAACTTCTCAAAAGCAGAGGTAATGGGTCTCGCAGAAGCTTTAAAAGAAAATGTGGATGGTAAAATAGAAGTGCAAGTTCATACTGCTGATGGAAAAAGTGAAAAGGAAAGCGATAAGTTATCTGATACGAGAGCGAATGTTATTAGAGATATGCTAGTAACATTAGGCGTGAATAAAAATCAAATATCTGCACAAGGAATGGGCGACTCAAATAAAGAGAAAGCTAAATCAGGTAAGGTAGAGATCGTAATTAAATAATTTATTATTGATAAGATGAATTTAATAGAACCAACATTTTACACTATGTACTTTGTTGGTTCTTTTACATATATTATTAACCAACTAAAAACTTAAACTATGGTAGATTTATCAATGAATTGGCCAGCAATAATTGTGGCTGCATTAATACCTATGATTCTAGGGGCAATATATTATGGTCCACTTTTCGGGAAGACATGGAGAGACTCACTTGGGAAAACGGAAGATGAGCTTAAACCAAATAATGCAGCTTTAGCGTATGGTGGCGCGCTCATTTGTGCGTTTCTTGTTTCAACGTCTCTAAATTTTATTATCCAACTTGTGCATAAGGATATTAATAGTGCAGGTGAGTTATTCGTAAATACAAATAGTACATTTGGACATGGAGCACTTCACGGAGCTATACTTGGTCTTACATTTGTTGGTCCAGTTATTATCTCCTTGAGTATATTCCATAAAATGAATTGGAAAACAGTGGTGCTTAACGTTGCCTTCTGGTCAGCATGTTTTGCCATAATGGGCGGAATATTGGATGTATGGAAATAATGAATATATTTTTCTTTTGGATCATTCAGCATTAAAGATTGTAATTTGAGTTATTTCATAAATTGATTCTGAATTTTAACTGAGAACAATATTTTATATTGAATTTTATGATTAGTAATTTTCAGTCATATCTACTCGAACAAAATAGCATACATTTGCATTGTATTACAAAATAAACAATGAACAACATAAACATACATACACATCATCATTACATCTTGACAGAGTCGGGCCTTTGGTGATATTGTAGTATATGTATACTTTATAATAATCCTGCTTGATTCATTTCAAGCGGGATTTTTTATTTCTGGTGATGAATGAATGAGTAGATAACAAAATAAATATGATAAAAATAGCAATTCAGAAATCGGGTAGATTGTATGACGAATCAATAGATCTACTTCGAAAGTGTGGACTAAAGATCGATAACGGTAAAGGACAGCTTAAGGCAAAGATCAAGCATTATGATGCAGAAGTGTTTTTTCTGAGGAATAGTGATATACCTCAGTATCTAGAAGATGGTATTGTAGATCTTGCAATTATAGGTGAAAATGTCATTACGGAAAAGCAAGCTAATGTTACCAATTTACTTGGACTAGGCTTTTCACAGTGTCGATTATCGATTGCTACTCCAAAAGATATGGCTTATACTGATATCAAATCATTAGAAGGGAAAAAGATCGCTACGTCGTATCCGAATACGCTTAGGACTTTTCTCGATGAGAATAATGTGAATGCAGATCTTCATATAATATCTGGATCAGTAGAGATCGCACCAAACATCGGATTGGCGGATGCTATCTGTGATCTTGTTAGTAGCGGATCTACTTTGTTTAAAAATGGATTAGTAGAACAAGAAATAATTCTAGAATCCGAAGCTGTCATAGCTGCTAACAATAGTGCTATATCAGAGAAGTCGGAGTTGATTGAGGATATCCTCTTTCGGATAAGAGCCGTTCTGAAGGCAGAGAACAATAGATATATCTTGTTTAATATTCCAGATGACAAGATAGAAACGGTATCTGGAATACTGCCCGTGCTCAAAAGCCCAACAGTACTTCCTCTTATAGAAGAAGGTTGGTCTTCGATTCACACTGTAATCAATCAAAAAGATTTCTGGAATGTTATTTCAAAAATAAAAAAAGAAGGTGCCCAAGGAATATTAGTTCTTCCAATCGAAAATATGATTCTATGATTAAGAATATAATAGTAGAACCGAAAAGGTCAGCATTCAAATCATTGACCATTCGACCGAAGAAGGATGCAAAGAAATTGGATGCGACGGTAAAAGAGATTTTTGAGCAAGTAGAGAGCGCTGGAGATTCGGCATTAATAGACTTGACTGAAAAGTTTGATAGGTGCAGGCTTGTAGATCTAGAAGTGACGAGTGAGGAGATAGCTTATACTTCAGGTCAGGTATCCGATGAGCTAAAACAAGCTATAGGAAATGCAAAAGCGAACATAGAGAAATTCCATGCTGCACAAGTATCCGAACCAATATCGATTCAGATTTCGGATGGAGTAGAATGCATGCAGAAATCAATAGCGATAGAAAGGGTAGGGATCTATATTCCTGGTGGAACGGCGCCTTTGTTTTCTACTGTTTTGATGCTTGCTGTACCAGCTATTATTGCAGGTTGTAAAGAGATCATTCTTTGTTCTCCTCCGAATAGTGAGGGGCAAATTCATCCTGCAATATTATGGACGGCCCAGTTGTGCGGAGTAACAAAAATCTACAAAGTTGGAGGTGCTCAAGCAATAGCGTCAATGAGCTTAGGAACAGAATCAGTACCGAGGGTAGATAAGGTATTCGGCCCAGGTAATCAATACGTGACTGCTGCCAAGGCCTTTGCAATGAATTATGGTGTAGCTATGGATATGCCCGCTGGTCCTTCAGAACTACTCGTATACGCTGATAGTACTTGTGTTCCAGAATTTGTAGCTGCAGATTTACTATCTCAAGCGGAACATGGTGTAGATAGTCAAGTAATATTAGTTGCTTCTGATTCTAAGATAGTTGATGCAGTAAATAAGGAAATAGAAATCCAAATTAGTGACTTGCCACGAAAATCTATTGCATTAGGGGCATTAAGAAATAGCAAGGCGGTAGTCATATTTGATATAGAGTTAAGTTTTGATTTTATAAATGAATATGCTCCAGAGCATTTGATTATAGCCACCGAAAATGCATCGGATTATGTAGAAAGAATCATCAATGCTGGATCAGTTTTTCTGGGTAATTACTGTCCCGAAAGTGCTGGTGATTATGCGTCTGGAACCAATCATACATTGCCAACTGATGGATGGTCAAAATCATACAATGGTGTAAACGTAGATAGCTTTTCTAGGAAGATCACATTTCAAAGTATATCTAAGAAAGGCATTCAAGATCTAGGAGCTACTATAATTACAATGGCCGAAAGTGAAAACTTACAAGCACATGCGAATGCGGTGAAAGTTAGATTAAATAATCTCAAAAGCGAAGAGATATGAGAGGATTAGAAAAGCTAATAAAACCGAATGTGCTAGCACTGCAACCATACACCTCTGCAAGAGATGAGTATCAAGGTGACGCAGGTGTGTTTCTGGATGCAAATGAAAATCCTTACGATCTAGCCTACAATAGGTACCCAGACCCTTACCAAAGAGAACTGAAGGAGAAAATTGCTTCTTGGCGGTCTGTAGATGTGGAGAATATCTTTTTGGGTAATGGTTCTGATGAAGTAATCGATCTACTCATAAGGGCGACTTGTGTATCAGGTGAAGACCGAATATTAAGCCTTGATCCTAGTTATGGCATGTATCGAGTCTCAGCGGCCGTTAATGATATACCTATTGATTTAGTATCTCTTAATTCTGATATGAGTATTGATGAAGATAATTTGGATTCATCGATAAACGAAGATCACAAACTTATATTTATTTGTTCGCCAAACAATCCTAATGGTGCCGTCATTCCTTCAGCGATAATAGAAAAGGTAATTGGGTTAACAAATAATCTAGTGGTCGTAGATGAAGCTTATATTGATTTTTCAGATTCTTATTCTTGGTGTCGTAGGTTAGACGAGTATAGTAATTTAGTTGTGCTTCAAACCTTTAGTAAGTCGCTCGGTGCAGCGGGCATTCGACTTGGAATGGGCTTTATGAATCCTTATCTCGTTGGAATATTGAATAAGATAAAGCCTCCGTATAATATCAGTACTCCTAATCAAGAAATTGCGATTGATAGATTGAGTGATCTTGGTAAATTAGAAACGGTGATCAATGACATCATAAAATCTAGAGCGGAATTGGTAACTGCCTTAATGCATTTGGATATTGTAACGTTTATCTATCCTTCGAATGCTAATTTTCTATTAGTCCGGTTTCAAGATTGTAAACATGTGTTTTCTACATTAATCAAGAACAAAATAATAGTGAGAGACAGATCATCTAATACCAACTGCGAAGGCTGTCTTCGGATCAGCATAGGTACAGAAGACGAGAATCAAAAATTAATAGAAGTCCTAAAAACGATCAAATGAAAAAAGTACTATTTATAGATAGAGATGGAGTTCTATTAGAAGAACCATTAGATGAGCAAGTAGATTCTTTGGATAAAGTGAAGTTTCCGAAAGGTATGTTTTCTGCTTTAAGTAAGATCGTGAAATCACTTGATTATGAATTGGTCATGGTGACTAATCAGGATGGATTAGGCACTAGTTCTTATCCTGAATCCGATTTCTGGCCATATCAAGAATTACTAATCAGAAGTCTTGCAGGAGAAGGCATTGCATTTGATGAGATTTGTATAGATCGGAGTTTTGCGGCGGATAAGTCGAAATACAGAAAACCAGAAACTGGCTTACTGACGAAGTATATGACCGGCAACTATGATCTCGAAAATAGTTTTGTAATTGGGGATAGGTGGAGTGATATGCAATTGGCTTCTAATCTAAGTTGCAAGGGCATCTGGTTACACCCAAGAGAGAACGACAAAGATGGTGATTGGAGAGCCTCTGTTGTCTTGAAAACAACCAACTGGCTAGATGTGTATGATCATCTAATAAAAGAGGATAGAAAAGCTAAAGCAATACGCAGTACATCAGAAACGAATATCAGCGCAAGCATTAATCTGGATGGTTCTGGGATTGGAGAAATTAAAACAGGTCTCTCTTTTTTCGATCATATGTTGGATCAGATTGCTCGTCATGGATCATTGGATCTAGCAGTTGAGGTGAAGGGCGACTTAGAAGTTGATGAGCACCATACAATCGAAGACACGGCAATTGCTCTAGGGGAAATATTTAATAAAGCATTGGCTAAGAAAGCGGGAATCACTCGATATGGTTATGCGATTCCTATGGATGATTGCAAAGCTCAGGTATTACTTGATTTCGGAGGCAGGCCTTGGTTAGTTTGGGATGTAAATTTTGAAAGGGAGATGATAGGTGATGTGCCGACTGAGATGTGGTATCACTTCTTCAAGTCATTCTGTGATCATGCGAAATGTAATCTCAATATATCTGCATATGGTACAAATGAACATCACAAGATAGAGGCGATATTTAAAGCATTTGCTAAAGCTATCAAAATGGCAAAAAGCCGAAACGAAAATGATTTTTCCATCCCTTCTACAAAAGGAACGTTATGATAGTGATTATTGACTATGGAGCCGGGAATACGAAGTCTGTGACGAATGCATTAGATAGACTTGATACTTTATATGAGTTGACGGAAGATTCTTCAAAAATAAAAGCGGCGGATAAGGTTATATTTCCAGGTGTAGGGCACGCTGGTCATGCTATGTATTCGTTGAGGGAAAAGAATCTTGTAGATGTAATTCGAGGAATTAAACAACCGCTGCTTGGTATTTGTGTTGGGATGCAGTTGCTCTATGATAGAAGTGAAGAGGGCAACACAGAATGCATAGGACTAATACGGGGACAAGTGACCAAGTTTGATAATAAAGAGCTCATAGTGCCTCAAATGGGCTGGAATACCAATGTGTTATCGAACAATAAACTCTTCAAAGGGCTAGGAGAGTCGACTTACTTATATGCAGTACATAGTTATCGAGCTGAAGTTACATCTGATACCATAGCAACATCAGTGTATGGAAATGAATACGCAAGTGCAGTGCAGTCAAACAACTTTTATGGTGTGCAATTTCATCCAGAGAAATCATCTGGAGATGGCCAATTAATAATTAAAAACTTTTTAGAATTATGATACGAATACCAGCAATAGATCTTATCAACGGAACATGTGTGAGATTAACAAAAGGGGAGTTTGATCAGTCCACTACGTATAATACAGATCCTGTAGAAATAGCCAAGAAATATGAAAATGCAGGTGCTAAGAAGATTCATATCGTAGATCTTGATGCAGCGAGGGGGATTAAATCGAACAAAGAAATAATATATAGAATAGCGGAAGAAACAAATCTTGATGTGCAAACAGGTGGAGGTATAAAAACGATTCACCAAATCGATGATTTTTTCGAAAAAGGAATCAAATCTGTAATTATAGGAAGTAAGGCGGTTACGGATAGGACAGAGGTGAAATCTTGGATCACTCAGTATGGTGGTGAGCGGATCATTATCGGTGCTGATGTAAGAAATCGAAGGATCGCTATCGATGGATGGCTGAGCACTAGTGAAGAGGATATTTCGGATTTCATTATGGAGTATACGATCAGTGGAGCGAAAACTTTCTTATGCACGGATATTCAAAAAGATGGAATGCTAGAGGGGACATCAAATCCTTTGTACAAATTACTCCAAGCCAAGTTTAAAAACGTGAATATCATTGCTTCCGGCGGTGTGTCATCTATCAAAGACTTGGATTTGTTGGAGGAAATGGGAATGTATGCCTGTGTTATAGGGAAAGCACTTTTTGAAAATAGAATCGATCTGAAAAGATTGTTTGCAAATAGATAGAAGGATGCTAGCAAAACGTATTATACCCTGTCTAGATATCAAGAATGGACGAGTTGTTAAAGGAACGAATTTTATCAATCTGAAAGATGCCGGAGATCCTATTTCTTTGGCTAGGCATTATGCTGAGATAGGAGCGGATGAGCTTGTCTTTCTAGACATCACTGCAACTTTAGAAAAGAGAAAAACATTGGTTGCACTGGTCGAAGAAATAGGCAAAGTGATTGATATTCCATTTACAGTAGGTGGCGGAATATCGGATATTGATCTAGTGGATGAATTATTACAAAATGGAGCCGATAAGGTAGCGATCAATTCGGCAGCTATACGTAATCCTGACCTGATCAATGAAGTGTCTGGTAAGTATGGTGCACAATGTGTAGTCGCTGCAATTGATGCAAAGTCAATCGATGATAGCTGGTTGGTGTTTTCAAAAGGAGGAACACACAATACTGGATTAGATTTATTCCTATGGGCAAAAGAATTAGTAGATAGAGGAGCTGGCGAGATATTATTTACGTCCATGAATGCGGATGGTACGAAACAAGGTTTTGAAATAGATGCCTTAAAAAAGTTGACAGAATACGTAAATGTTCCTGTAATTGCGTCTGGTGGCGCAGGTAGCATTAATGATTTTGTGACCTTGTTTTCCGAGACTAGGGCTACAGGAGGTCTAGCTGCAAGCATCTTCCATTTCGGTGATGTTGCGATACCAGAACTAAAACAAGAATTGTATAAAAACGGAATTTCAATAAGAATATAAAAAAGGAAAATAGATGTTAGATATAAATAAAGTGGATTTCGATAAGGGAAACGGATTGGTGCCAGCAATCATTCAAGACAATGACACTGCCAGTGTACTGATGCTGGGTTATATGAATAAGGAGTCTTTAGAATTGACTTTAGCGTCAGGTCTGGTTACTTTTTGGAGTAGGTCAAAGAATAGAATTTGGCAGAAAGGTGAGGAGTCTGGGCATACATTAGAATTAGTAGAAATCGCCCAAGATTGTGACAATGATACATTACTGGTTCAAGTTCGGCCCAAGGGAGCTACTTGTCATACTGGTCCTGATACATGTTGGGGATTTGATAATAATCCCAATGCATTGTTTCTTAATCGTCTTGAAACGTTAATTAAGGATAGAAAAGATAATCCGACCAAACAATCATATACTTCTGAGCTATTTGGAAAAGGAATCAATAAAGTAGCTCAGAAAGTTGGAGAGGAAGCTATCGAGCTGGTGATAGAAGCAAAGGATGATGATAAAAATCTTTTCTTGAACGAAGCTGCAGATTTGATGTATCACTATTTAATTCTTTTAGTAGCTAAAGGATTTAGTCTAGAAGATGTAATTAAGGTTTTAGATGTAAGGAATAAGAAGTGATTTTCATTTTCTATTTACTTACTATGATTTTATGAGAATCTGTAACACCTTCTCCATTGTCAATCATAACAAAATAGATACCATTGATTAATTCTGTAATATCTAGTCTGAAGTTTTCCATAGAAGAAACATTCGTTTGATATTTAACAATATTGCCATGGCTATCTAGCATTTTTATACTGAATGAGTCATCATTCGTTTTTCCTTCTGTTAATTTGAATGATATACTTTCTCTTGCGGGGTTGGGGTAGATTGTAAATGCTGCATCTTTTTCAGATTTAATCTGAGTGCTTGGCTTATTTTCAATAGATGAAATAATAGCTAAATCGGCTTCCAATTCTTCCTGGTTATCAATGTTTGCGATTCCTGTTTCTTGAATTTCAGTTGAGCAAGCATTTATAATTATATCATCGATATATACTTGGTCTGCGTTTGCTGAAGCATCACATCTCAACCTTATTCTTGTCTTATCACTGAATGTTACATTATTGATCGAAACCGATTCACTGTATCTTGTTTTATTTATAAATTCCTTTCCACTTGTCCATGTCTTTATCGTAGTGAATGAAATCCCTCCGTCAGTTGAAATTTGCAACCAAAAATCTTCGCCGTCTTCCATACTATATGGATAATAAAAGAAGTCTATGGTAATTTCTTCATATGCTGATAAAGCTAGATCTTTTGTTGTCAAAGAAGAAGCTTCACCGCTATTATCTCTTAATCTTACACTCCACTCACCAGAAATGGCGTTTTCTATAACTCTACTACAATCTATACCCCCATCAATCCAATTTTTATAACTAGATTCAAATCCGTCTGTGATAATATCAGAACAAGGTTCTATTTCGCCAGTAAGTAAAATGGTATAATCTTCTACTTCCCCAAAACTGAATATTTGACATGGTAATGCTGCACTAACATACTTCATTGAAACTCTCATGGAAGTTTTTGCTCTGCTTGTTATGTTTTTAGGAATATCTATAGTTGATATGATTTGTCCAGCGGCTATGATTGATAATACTTCCTCGCCTTCATCTTCGTAGTCACCATCATTATTATAATCGATCCAGATATTCCACGATTCATTGAACTCACTATCTTTGTATCCTGGAGTAAGTGTTATTTCATATGACTTTCCTACTTCTAATTCAGTACTAAGGTCAGAGAAGTCACCATATCCACCATTGTTACCTGATAAGTTATCTAAAGTATTCAGAGTAACCTGTGCTATGTGCTCAAAAGAGGTGTCAGTTCCCATTGAAGAGCAAGGACTGGTTTGTGAGTTAAGAGCATTCATAAAAATGCCATTAAAAGCCAGAACCACTAGGGCTGATTTTATTATTTTTCTATATATCATAGTTTTACCAAGTGTTATTTTTTGGCTACTATTGGGGGGGACTAAGTAATAATGATGATTAAAAATTGACATAAGAATCTACAACCCGACATGCGTGCATGTTACAGGAGCGGCGTATCAGAACACATGTTTCTGATACAACTACTTGAAGTTGTTATTAAATTTTTATGTCTATCAATACATATAGCTCCACGTTTATGGCTCTATGTTTTGACTGTCATATAGCTATAATCCAAATATGTTGCCAACTTTTTTAATTTGCCTAAGCAATCAATTTTAAGTTCTTTTAAGTGACATTGTTTTATCTTACTATTTATATCATTTCTATTCGGTTTTATGTGTCTAATTGATTAATGCTTATCGTTTACTTTGTATTAAGAGTTTCTCTATTTGATTGCAAGATGAGGGGAGTAGAAAGTTATTTCTATGTGTTTTCGTTTTTTGGTTAGATTCATTCGTTTGTTGGTGAAAAAATCGAATGTTTTTACAACTATTGCTTGTTATACAGCAGTTTAAGAGATGGATTGGAAAAGAAAAGAATAGTCGGAAGATGTTTTAAGAACAGATATAAGTACTATAAGAATAGATATTTTCAAGACCAAAGGCTTATCGAGATGTATACATCAATTAGGTCTATCCCTTTAAGTAGGTAAGATAATATGATATGGTCCTAGAGAAGTTCACACTATTGCGCTATTTGGCTAGCAATCATTATTTAAAACAATTGAGGAGAATTCGCTCTTGTCAGGTTTAATGAGAGCGTATGGATACTTGAAAATGGGTATGTTATTTATAAGCGAGACGAGAATGTAGACGATATTATACAGTTTACCATCTAATAACGGTTACAATACACAGGTAAATGGATTCAGTAAGTGGTGAAATTCTGGCCGGCGCCAGAATTAATATGTAAAAATGAAATTGATTGTTTATATAATATCGAAATCGTCAAATTGATCGTTATTTATTTTTTCTAGTGCTTCAGCATAATCGGCATTCATGGATTTGAAGCGAGTGGATACCTTTTGCAAAAAGTCAAAGGTAAGAAGTTGTTCCGCTGTAGCAAGATCTTTAACTCCAGAACCATCTCTAAAAACGAATGATTGACTAACCAATCGATCTTCGATCTGGATAGTAACTCTTTCATTCATTTTTAGTACGGTAATCTTATAAACAGCATGTGGTATTTCACCAATTATTCTCATTCTTTGTGTGTTTCTGTAATGCTGGCAGAGATTGCTTTGTATAGTGCCTTGTCAAATTTATTTGGGAGAAGAGCAAGATGGGCTTTTATAGTAGCTTTGTCGTTTCTAACAGCTGGTCCAGTTTGTGCTTCGAGACTACCAAGTTTTGCGTGTTTTGCAATTGTTTGCTTTAGCAAGGGCTGTATCAGTTCTGTTGGAAGGTTGCTTTTTTCAAGGAATTCCTCAGACTTATATATCAAGTGGTTTACGAAGTTATTCATCATTACTGCAGACAAGTGGATATTCTTTCTTTGTTCATCAGTTATGAGATTTACATTTCTACTGATTGCGTCCGCTAGATTCGATAGTTTATTCTCAACAAGTTCGCTATTACTGTTAATGCAAAAAGGAATATCATCATAAGTCATCTTTCTTCCTTTGGTAAATGTCTGGACAGGATAGAAAACTCCTGCTTGAGTGACACCTTCTAATACATCAATAGCTTGACTTCCTGATGTGTGCGCCACTATTTTGGATTCTTTGATCTCTGATGGCAGCGATGATACTATTTCAGAAATTGCATCATCATTTACACAAACCAAATACAGATCTGCAGATGCTGGAATCGCTGATAGGTCGTCGAATAAATCTACTTTATTTCCTCTAGCGCAATTTTTAGCTTCTCTTTCATTTCTTGAATAAAGACCAACAACTTCATTGTCTGTTTTCCAAATCGCTCTTAGCATATGATAAGCGACATTTCCCGAACCTATTATGAATACCTTCAAATTTTTTATTTTCCACAAAAGTAATGTCGTATCTTGATATTCAATACTATTATGAAGAAAAAGAAAGTTTGATTTGATATGGATGTTAAAATTAGACAAATATTAGACTTAACTGATCGTTTATTGCGTGACGCATCTGTCGATGAACACCGTGAGCCAATGGAAGGCTACATGAAAAACAATTTTAAGTTCTATGGTGTGAAGTCGCCTGCAAGAAAATTAGTGCTCAGAGAAGTAAAAAGCCATCTCAAGGGATTAAAAAGTGTAGATATCTTTAGTTTAGCGGAAGAATTATGGAAAGAACCCAATAGAGAATCGCAATATATGGGATTAGATATTCTTGCTTTTAAGAAAAAATTATGGGACAAAACGTACTTAGCTAGAATAGAGAATTTAATAACGACAAAAAGTTGGTGGGATACAGTTGATGGATTGGCTCCTAATATAGCTGGATCCATTTTCTCCAAAGATGAAGATAGCAAGCTAGAATGGATAGAAAAGTGGAACAATTCTGATAATTTGTGGCTTAACAGATCGGCTTTAATTTCTCAATTAAGATCTAAGGATGCAGTTGACTTAGATCTTTTATTTGCGTTGGTAGAAACACATATTAAATCAAAGGAGTTTTTTATAAACAAAGCTTCTGGTTGGGCTTTACGTCAAGCATCTAAATCTCATCCAGCTGCTATAAATGACTTTATTGAATCTCATCCTAATTTATCAAATCTTACTAGGCGAGAAGGAAGCAAATATCTATGAACAAGAATTATATATATATCCCAATTTCATTATTGATGTTGCTAAGTATAGTGTTGTTGGCACTCGAAATACCACTATATGGTTTGATGCTTGGTTTTAAAGTGATACTTTTTATAGCATTATTATCAGCCTTAATCGCAGGCTTAGTAATGTATCGTAAATATAAGGATAACTTGGATGGAGAATATCTAATCGCTACGATTGGTATCTCAGCGCTTATAAGTTTTGTGATTTCTTTGGCCTTTGTAAGTGTTCTTAATAGAAAATATGCAACTTCTAACTGTAAAGTTGAGTCTTTTAATGTAGTTGCGTACGAAGGAAGATATGCTGCGGGATATGGCAATTTACAAAAGGGAGAGATAAAAGCAAATCAATGGATTTTGAAAGTATTAATGGATGGTGAAATTGAGCAATTTATACTTGAAAAAGATATTTCTCGTACTAATTCTGTAACAACCTCAGTATCGTTAGAGTTTTGTATGGGAATGTATGGCACCAAGTATTTGAGAATTAATTAATACAATTGCTCTTGGATACTCAATCATATCTCTTAGCTTTGTATTATATAAACTTTTAATATGTTTAGAAACATGAAATTAATTTTTACTGTTATTGCGGTTGTTTTTAGTATTAATATTGGCATTAGTCAATTTGGGTATGGTTTGACGGCTAGTAATAATTTGTATCATTACTACCAAAATCCATCCGATGGGACAGGGGAGTCTACCTCTGCAGGAAACGCACTTCTTAATCTTGGTGTAGGTCCTAAAATTTGGGTAGGTGCAGAAAGTTTTTCTATTTCTCTAGAAGCGCAAGCAACTATTGGATTGACAGGTTTTTCTGTAAAAGATTACAAGGGACTAGGAACAGCTTCATTTCCGATCATGGCAAAGTTTAATTTTGGAGGACTTTCCGCTTTAGACAAAGAAGGGAAGTTCGGATGGTCTATCGGAGCGGGGATTCAGTACACTAAAACGGAGCTTTATTATTTAAGTAATAACTTCGAAGCAAATGGTGGAACTCGTAATCTGTTTAAGAATTACGTTGGCCAAGTGGGATACGGTTTTGGAATGAGCGGGTTTTCAGCACATGGTTTTGTAAGATATGGATACGATCCAGATAACAAATCGAAGGCTTTTAGTATTGGAATTCAGTATGATTTTAATCTAAGGAAGTTGAAGGAAATCTCTGATCCAGAAAGTGAATTATAGCTAACATCAATCTAAGCAATGTCTGAAAATAATTTATTGCCTTACAATACAATGAGGATGAATGCTGATTCTAAAGGCATTATCCCAATCTACTCAGAGCGAGATGTTTTTGAAGTCTTGGTAGAACAGTTGTCTCCTCTGAAAATTATTGGTGGAGGAAGTAATGTCCTTATTACTCAAGATCAAGATGCTTACATATTAAAGAATGAGATAAAGGGAATTGAAATCATTGATGAAGACAATGATAAAGTGCTTATTAAAGTAGGAGCTGGAGAGAATTGGCATCAATTGGTTATGTGGTCGATCAGTCATAATCTTGGAGGAATAGAGAATTTAGCATTAATTCCAGGTTGTGTAGGAGCAGCACCAATGCAGAATATTGGTGCTTATGGTATAGAGCAAGAATCTGTTTTTCACAGTTTGTCGGCTATAGATCTAAGTGAAGGTACTACTCGGTCATTCTTTAAAGAAGATTGCAAGTTTGGATATAGAGAATCCATCTTCAAAAATGAATGCAAAGGAAAATACATTATCACTCATGTAAATTACATCCTATCAAAGAATCATAAGCTAAATACCTCATACGGAGCTATCAATAATAAGTTAGAAGAACTAGAAATTGCTAATCCAAGTATTTCGGATGTGGCCAATGCAGTGATATCCATCCGTCAATCAAAGTTGCCGGACCCAAAGATAATACCCAATACAGGTAGTTTTTTCAAGAATCCAATTGTTTCAATTTCTACTCTTAAAACATTGGAGTTAAAATATCCTGAAATAGTATCTTATCCAATTGACGATGAAGCAGCAAAAATACCGGCAGCCTGGCTAATTCAACATGCTGGTTTTAAAGGTAAAAGAGTTGGGGATGCAGGTACGCATAAGAATCATGCTTTGGTATTGGTTAATTATGGAAATGCATCAGGAGAAGACATGCTGTCCTTTGCTAAGCAAATACAAGACGGAGTTGCTGAGAAGTTTGGAATTAGTTTGGAGCCAGAAGTAAATATTTGGTAAAGTATATCAATAAGTTTATATTTAGTTTGGTTAATTTATATAAATATCAACTAAAGGCATGCTCCAGAAAATCAACCAAAACCTAGAAGTTTTATTCATTTTATCTGTACTGTTTTATTGGATATCCACGTCATACTTTCTTAATCCTGTTGCCATTACATTAATGATATTAGGTGTAATCGTGCTATTGAAACGATTTAAAGTTTTAGCTGTCGTAGTTGGTGTTATCTATTTGATTATCAACGCTTATATGGTTCTTGCTCTCATGTCAGAGTTTAGAGCGTTTTCGGAAATAAACTCAAAAGCAATCCTTATGCTTGGAGTTGGCGGAGTATTTATAGCAATTAATATTTATATATGCTTGCGGCTGATTATAAACAATATTCCTAATAAAGGGAAAGGAGGTCAAATAGCATAAATCAATTTTAGGAAAATTTTATTTATTTTACGTCTCCAAATTACACTTTCTATTGCTTTAGCAATATTGAATTGTCATGATAAATATTACCAATGAAACAATTAATTGCTTTGCTTCTTTTTTCTTCATTTCTTAGTTGTACAAAGATTGAAAAACCAATAAATGAGACACAACCTCTTAATATTTCGATGAATTTTCTTGAATTAGAAGAAGGACAAATATTTAGGTATGTTTTTTTAACTGCAGTTGGATATAGCGATGAGGATTATTTTGATTTTCAATATACTGGGGATACATTAATTTTAGAAGTCATGATGAAAGAAGAAAATGAAATAATGATCAAAGAATGTATTTCAGATGGCTCAAATATGTTTTCATCAGAAGAGGATTATTATTGGAAAGAAAAGGATTCGGTATATATTAATACGTGGTTGATTGAAAATGATTCTTTAAAATTTCCACCGAACTCTTGGAGTCATTTGTTAGCGACGTCAGATTTGGCATTAAAAATTGACCTTTCTTGTGAGGTTGATATAAAGGGCTGGAAAACTAGTTTCCCTACGGTAGGAGGAGATAAGCACCTATTTACCACTGATTATACTTTGAATGATTTAACTTATGACACCTTAGGTGTGTTTTTGAAGAATGAACCACTAAGTTTTGAAGGAGATGGCAGTACAATTCTCTATAACAAGAAACATGGAATAGTAAGAACTAGTACATATACTGCTTGGACAGACGATGGCCAAGGTTGGGATAGAATTAAATAACATAGATTGATAACTTAATTGACAAATGAGAAAATTAACAGTAATCCCAATATTTCAAGAGTCTTCGTTTACAACTATTTCTATGATTGTAAATTCAGAATTACCTAATGAGTTTGTTGATTTAATGAAGTTACTTGGCGGTAAGGGGGCTCGCGAATCTATTTGCGTGACTACTGAAAATAAGACATACTCGGTAAATATGTATTTGCGGCCCAGTGAGATAAACACAATTTTACAGAATTGGATAACGACTGAAATATATGGAATCATTCCTTTTGCGTTGGAAGGAAGTGGACTACATATCTGTTATTCTGTCAAACCAGAATCACTAGGCCAGATTTTATTGACTCAAAATAATAAAGATGGTTCATTAAGATTTAAGATGATTTTCCCAAGCTTAGAAGAATACATAAATAGCTTAATTACGCCTGATGAATTCATGAAACGTTATAAGAACACTCAAAATATTTCCGATTAGCAAATATAAAGTCGAATATAAGGGGAACATTAATGCCCATGACCATCATCCGTTATCATATTTTCTTTTCCGATCAGTTTTGTGGCAAATTTACCAATCGTTAACCCTTGCACTAGTATCGAGAAGACCACTACTACATAGGTGATGATGATAAATATATCTCTATTCATTTCGTCGGGAAGACTCAATGCCAATGCTATAGATATACCACCTCTGAGTCCTCCCCAAGTCATGATCTTATCTGTATGCGGTATGAACTCCAATTTTTTACTGAATAATTTGACTGGGATAAAAAGGGAGATATATCTAGCTAATAGAACAAGTACAATGCATATCAATCCTGCGATGATATATTTGCCATTGAAGGTAAGAATGAGCATCTCTAGGCCTATCAATACGAAAAGAATGGCATTTAATAACATATCAATAAGCTCCCAGAATTTATCGACATATTGCTCTGTAATATCAGACATTGATGTGTCACGGACTGTATCATTTCCTACTATTAATCCAGCTACAACTATAGCTAATGGTGCTGATAAATGTAAGTAATGTGCCAATGAATATCCTCCCATTACACAGGCCAAAGTGATCATAACTTCTATGTCGTAATCATCAATAGATCTTAGTAATAAAAATGTACCGTAACCTAAGATACCACCCATTATAATCCCTCCAATTACCTCTTGACCAAACAATTTGGCTATATCAAAAGGATCGCCACCATGTGATCCTCCTTGAGCTACTCCTAGTATTGTTAAGAAAATTACTACGCCTACGCCATCGTTAAATAAGGACTCTCCAACAATTTTTGTTTCTAGCTTTTTCGGGACACCGGCTTTTTTCAATATACCTAAAACTGCGATTGGATCTGTGGGTGATATTAACGCTCCAAAAAGTAGACAATGGATAAAAGGTACACTCAAACTCATAAATTGAAGCAGGTAGAAAACAAAAAATCCCGTTATAAAAGTAGAAGCCAATACGCCAAGGGTACTAAATATGAGGATCGGCCAGCGTTGGACTCGAAGTTGGTCAAAGTTTGTATGCATTGCTCCTGCAAACAGTAAAAAACCAAGTAGTATATCTAATAGAACATGATCAAACTCTATCTGGGCCATCATAACCTCTGCCGCATTGAATATTGTTGAATCAACTAAGTTTGAAGCAAACAAAACAAGTGTAAATCCAATGGCTATAACCATTAAACCGATCGTATTAGGTAATTTCAAAAAACGAACATTAATGTATCCGAATAATGCTGAAAGTACTATGACTACAGAGGAAATGGCAAATAAATCCATGGTTGATTAGTATTTTTGTTAACAACGAAGGTAGCAAGTATTATTGGTTTAAGGTAGGCAGGCGTTTTTTGCCATTGTTTCGTAATTAATCTTCTTTTGTACTTACCTATGAAGTAGATAAAATGTACTTTTGATACATGAAAAATTATATCCTATTTATATTCTCAATTTTATTGTTCATTAACTGTTCAAATAATTCAAGCAATTCATCTGTTTCAGAAAATTTGAAAATTGAAGTTTCTAAAAAACTACGTCATGTGGTATTATTCAAATTTAAAGATGCTGCATCTAAGGAGGAGATCCAGAAAGTTGAAAATGCATTTCTAGATCTACCTAATAAGATAGAACAGATAAAAGATTTTGAATGGGGGCTAAATAATAGTCCTGAGGGATTGAATAAGGATTTTACACATTGTTTTCTTGTGACATTTAATAGTGAAGAAGATAGGTCTATCTACTTACCGCATCCATCTCATCAGGATTTTGTAACTTTATTAGGCCCTGTATTAGACGATGTCTTAGTTCTTGATTATTGGACTGAATAAATATAGCGGATAGAGTAAATAAAGAATTATTAATATGCTTTATGCTACATAAGAGTAACGGGTGTAAATTTTAAACCAATGTTCAATTTTTTCAAAAAGAGGGGTGGGGAAGAACCAAAGCCAACATTCATGGATCTGTTGATTAGGTCAGGTTATTTTGAATTCACTGATGCTAGTTTAGTTGAAAGTTTAAAGAATAAAATTCAATCTAGCTATGAGCAAGGCCATGTCTTTAATACTGTATACAATAAAGAACATCTGCCAATTTGTAAAAAATATTATTTCTGTGATTCAGAGGTGCTCTTCGAAGAGTTTGGATATAAGTCTCAGTTGAAGGATATGGAAAGCGGACTAAGAATGGTCTGTAACTACGAATCATTAATCAACCAAATGCCGGAATCTTCGGATGCTAAGTCACAATTTGAAGCGGTCGAAGATTTTGCCTCAAGAGTAAATGATTTCTTGACGAAGTCTAATTCAAATTATCAATGTTATCCAGCATATGGAGGGAATGAAGGAAGCATGTACATTCTTAATGATTACCAATACAGACTGTTAAATAAGGCAATTGCTGATAATCAAACATTGCCTTTAGAATTAACTGATTGGGTAACAAAATTTAGTCCTAAGACCAGTACAAGCCGGGGGAACTCAAAAGAGGTAATGGCTCAACTTAAAGTTGGAACAAAGATTAAGCATTTAAAATTTGGTGTCGGACAAATCTTAGGAATTAATGACAGAGCTGTAGCTAGTATTCAATTTGAGTCTGGTACTAAGATGATTATGCTTAAGTATTTGAAAATAGAAATAGTTGATTAGATTTTAAGATATGTACTGATTTGGAAATCAATCATTCTTTATATACAGGTTTCCTTTTCTCCATATGTGCCTGAAACGATTCCATTAAATCATTAGACAGTAACATCGCAGCATTGTAATTCGCCATATTATCTAGACTGTCATTCACCGTGTGATCCCTCTTGTAAAGCAACATTTCTTTTATCCCACGGATAACCAATGGTGATTTCTCAGCTATTGACTTTGCTATCTTTGATACACCTTCGATCATTTCCTCTTTAGTTGCAAATGTCCGATTGACCATTCCTATTGATTTAGCTTCGGGACCGTAAAACTTTCTTCCTGTAAAAGCTAATTCTGACATGATGCCAGGGTTAATGATGGTAGGTAGTCTCTGCAGTGTTCCGATATCTGCAACCAATCCTAAGTCTACTTCTTTGATAGTGAAGTATGCATCCTCAGTACAGTATCTCATGTCGGCCGCAGATACGATATCTACACCACCACCAATACATCCGTTGTGTATAGCGGCCAATACAGGCTTTCTACATTTTTCAATTGATGTAATTGTTCTCTGTATTTTTAGAATAAATGTTTTTATATCTTCCCTTTTGTGTGCTTCACAACTACTTGACGATTGATTCTGGACACTCATCAGAGCCATCAAGTCGATTCCGGCACAGAAGTGTTTGCCTTCTCCAGAAAGGATGATAGCGCGCACTGAAGGCTCTTTATCTAAGTATTCGAAAGCGGACTGCATTTCTTCCCATGAAGCTATATCTAAAGAGTTTGCTTTTTCTGGTCTGTTAAACGATAAGTGAGCTACGTAGTCTTCTATTTCTAATTTGAATGATTTGAATTCCATCTTCTATTTTTCTAGTCTTATTTTTTGAACTTCCTCTTCTTTAATCCCTCCCCAACGCTTGGCATATGTACTGAGTAAGTAGTTGATAACATCAGAAATATCTTTATTACTCATATTAGGATCATTGATGTATGCTGGCATTTGCATTTGATATAAGTCAGTTTTGTTTTTGTATCCATGCAAGATTATTCTGGCTAGTTCCTTTTCCGGCCCAGCAAGTATATTTGATTCAGTAAGTGAAGGTGCAACATTTTTTTGACCTCGTCCATCTATTCCATGGCATGATGCACAGTAACCTTTGAATATCTTCAAACCATTAGTCCTATCATCATCGAACGGTACAGTATATAATTTAGGTGCTTGGTTTTTATTGTTGTCTCTATTTTCGATTACTATTTGTAATTGCGATTTCAGTAAACTTAAAGAAGTTTCAGATCTAATCATTTTCAAAAATGCATCCTCTTCAGTTATACCAGAAATGATTGATTCAATCATTGGCTTATCGTCAGTGTACTTTCTTGCAAGCATAATTAAATCTTTCCAATAGTGTGGAATAGCGGCTAAATTGGGTGCAATTAAAAGATCTATATTTCGATCATTTAATTCTAACTGCTCCCGATATAAATCAATAAATTGTCGATCAGCTTCATCGATCCATTTCGCATCATACTTACGCCATAGGGGCACGACTGCAGGCAGGGATTTGAGACTAAATTGATTCGCATTATCATTTAAAAGCATCTTAGCATTCAATAGTCCTAATTCATCTGAAGTCCAAAGTGCATGAATTGTATTTGGGGAATCCATTGCGTATTGGCTAAACTTATGCAAAAACTCATTTGGAGATTCGAAACTTGCATTTTCCTGTATTAACTTTTGCTGGCCTAACAACCGGATCATGTAATTACTATCTAAGAAAAGGTTCGTCCAGATGTTATCAGAGACTGAGCTCATCCTTTTATTGTTGTTAGTAATATTCTTAGATTTAGATATTGCAGTGACACGATATATTCTGCCATTCCCATTGATTTTTTCGAGCCCACTTTGGAGGATTTTTTCACGAAGGTAGCTCGACATATATGCAGTATGTTGAATCATTCCTTTTCTAATGTCAGTGATGTATAGACATCCATCATATCCTGTCATTAAATTCACGGGTCTAAATGATTCGTCAGTGGAAACCAGAAACGCTTGACTTTTATCTTTTGTCGCTTTTTGATTGATATGGTCAATATCATACTTTGAGACTAAATTAGCTTCAGGAGCACAGACAAATAGATCTGAATAGTCATTGTCCTTAAGACCAGTTCCATAGTATAAGTGAGGGCCACAAGCGGATGTATAATTCTTTACTTTTCCTAGACTATCCAAGACACCATCTTCATATCCTCTATTTACGGCCGTTGCTTGGACCGCATCAATGCTCATGTCCTTTGTGTAATATATACCAGTTCCGTGTTCTATTTTTTGGAATTGATTTTTGATGAGCACATTTGGCATTGTTCTATCACCTATGACAGGAGCGGAGTTGTGATTGTAAATAAGTCTTCCATTATGATCAGAACAGATGCCCCATTGACCCCTGAAAGTTGTCGCTTCTTTGATCCATTTATTATCATTTTTTTTATATCGAGCATTAGATTTTGCACTGTATATCCAGTTATCAAGATTGTAAAATAAACCATTAGGCTGATGTTCTATATTACCTCCTATTACGTATATAGAATCCACTAATTCCTTTTTGGCTGGCAAATCATTCACAATGCTCGTCCATATCAGTGCAGTGCTGTCTGTATATAATACACCGCCATAGACCAATGCTACAGCTCTAGGATTGAGTAAGCCATTGAGGAAAATTGTTCGTTTGTCCATCCGCCCATCATCATTTGTGTCTTCTAGAATAACGATACGACCATCTTTGATATCTTCTCCATTTCCATCAATATCTCTCATATATCCTGGCATTTCCACGACCCAGAGTCTTCCTTGTATATCTTGAACGGTAGCCACTGGGGAATCTAACAGCGGCTCATTTGCGACAAGTTCGATTTGATATCCATCTTGGATTATGAATTCAGTTGTGTCGATCTTGGGCTCGGACGTACAAGAAGATATCAAAACAAGAATTAATAAGAAAAAGAGAGTATATATGTAGATGTGATGCTTCATTAAAGTCCTTTATTATTTGTGTTGATCATTGGCGCGTAATCTTTTGTAGGCCATCTATGATTTTTAACCCCTTTGGTAAGTATTCTAAGATTCTTCCATTTTACCAATTTCCCATTTTGCCATTCTCTGTAAATTTCATGGACTTGGAGTCCAATGATTCCTTCTGAAGTCATATTGTCGATCAAGTTAGCACATTGTATACCATTGATCCACGTTTTTATTTCAGCGCCGATTGCTTCTATTCTGTATTTATTCCATTTGTTGATTTTAAAAGCCGTTCTGCCTTTGATATTTTCCGTAAGAGGGTAGAGCCAACCTCGTCTCCCTTCGTCATAAATCCCGCCTGCCCAACTTCGAGAGCTAGATTCTATCTCAGCTTGGTACCCATGAACTCGTCCATCTTTGATTTTGGGATCAGATATAGATCGAAATTGAACCCCAGAGTTGAGACTAGTATCCGCCCATACTTCAAATTCTAGGATGAAGTCTCCGTATTTCTTTTTTGTTGCTAAAAAGGTGTTTGGTGTATTTGGCTTGCTTATACCAACGATCATGTCATCTTCTATTATATATTCCGCGTTGCCGTTTAGAATTTCGAAGTTTGATAAGTTCTCACCATTAAAAAGAGGTGACCATGCAGCTTTTTTCGAACAAGATGACAGAACCATTATTATAGATAGTATACAGAATGCAGAGAGAAAATGATAATTCATAGCTCAATTTTAACGATAGAAAAATTATACAGCAAGTAAGAAAGTGAAATTTAAATTGAAATAAAAACTATTAGTAACTTGGTTTAAATTTCATTATATGAAAGAAGTTGCAATATATGCTTGCTATTGAAATTGGTAGGATTGATCTTGAATTTTACTTTTTAATATAAAAGCCGATAGTTAATTTAGAATAAAGAAAATAAAAACAATTCCTACCTTGCTTGTAGAATACATGATTTATGAAAAGTAAAATATCTCAAAAAGCCCCAATAGGGACAAATCGAAGACAATTTCTAAAAAAATCAGCCTTGACATCCATGGCGATGATGCTGGGTACTGATATAGTTTTTGGTCATAATCTACCAACTGGAATGAGCATCATTGGTCTTGAGGAAATTAGTGCTTCACTGCCAGGTAAAGATGGTCGAATGACCATTCTGAATGATCGCCCAATTAATGCAGAGACGCCACCATATCTACTCGATGATAAGATAACACCTGGTGAGATGTTCTTTGTTAGAAATAATGGCGTGCCGCCTGTCGAAATTGATGTTAATAGTTGGACACTAACAATTGGTGGAGAGTCTGCCCAAAAAGAGATCGTATTTACTTTGGCAGAGTTGAAATCGAAATTTAAACAATATACGTATCAGCTCACCTTAGAGTGCGGTGGTAATGGAAGGAAAGAATTTAATCCACCTGCAAAAGGGAACCAATGGGGCCTTGGCGCAGTGGGATGTGCTGAATGGACTGGAGTTCGGTTAAAGGATGTGCTTGAAGAAGCGGGCGTAAAACCAGATGCTGTTTATATTGGATATTATGGAGCGGATACTCACTTGAGCGGCGACCCAGATAAAGATCCAATCTCTAGAGGAGTTCCGATTAATAAAGCAATGGAGGAAGAAAGCATGATTGCTTGGGCAATGAATGGTGAAGATATACCTATGTTAAATGGTCATCCTCTTCGTTTGGTTTTTGGTGGCTGGCCAGCTTCTTGTTCTGGCAAATGGCTTAACAAGATTGTCATTAGAAATAAAGTTCATGACGGGGTTAAAATGGTCGGTCAAGCTTATAGAGTTCCATGTGATGCTGTAGAACCAGGTGATAAGGTGTCTGATGAAGATATGTGCATTATAGAATCTATGCCTGTCAAATCATTGATTACTTTTCCCAAAACGGGAGGAATGATCTCCCTTAATGATAAATTACCGATGAGAGGACATGCGTGGGCAGGGGATAACATTGTCTCAAAAGTAGAGTATTCAATAGATTTTGGAGCAACATGGAAACCATGCAAAATGACTAATCCAGTAAATAGACATGCATGGCAGCACTTTGAGGCTACAGTCCCATTCCCCAAAGTAGGATACTATGAAGTATGGGCTAAGGCGACAGATGATAATGGTACCTCACAACCAATGATTTTACCTGGATGGAACCCAAAGGGATATCTGAATAATGCATGCCATCGTATTGCTATAAAAGTAAATAAATAATGAGGAAAAAGAAGCCTGTTAGTTTCGAAAAGCATTCAGCGTCATCATTGTTTAAGGCACTCGGTTTAGTTAAAAGTAGTGCGTTGATTGTATTGAGTTCAGTATTGATTTGTATTATCTATTTCAGTTTCCAAACCAGTATTAACAAGTCATTTGAACCGAGGCCGAAGCGGATAGAAAGTCGGTTGTTTAGCGGCAAAGCAATTGAACAGGATCCTAATAGGGTAGAGAATGGAATTCATGTAGAGACAGGTATGGTCTATGATAGTAATTTTGACTTAGTCAGAAGGTCTTGTACTAGTTGTCACTCTTCTAAATTAGTCATACAGAATCGGGCTACTAGAGAAGGGTGGGCACAGATGATTGATTGGATGCAGGAAACACAAGGTTTACAAGATTTAGGTAAGTATGAGGTTAAAATACTTGATTATTTGGAGAAGAACTACTCACCTACAGAAACTGGGCGGAGACAAAATCTAAAAATAGAAGATGAAGGTTGGTATGCGATTGATTTAGACTAAGGTGTATATTCTGCTGTATAGATTGTGCTATTAATTCCTGTTTGAGTATTTCCAAATAATCCAATAATAAAAACGAAAATCAAAGAAAGAATGGACAAACCAATACCTAAGGTTCCTAACTGGAGAGTACTGATGAATCTTCCTACTATTTTCAAGAATCCTTTGATTTTTCATAGTGCTTTATACGATGATTTGGGTGATTCATTTATTGTGAACTCATTGAATGGTGAGGATCTTATTCTGACAAGAAGCTCAAATATGATCCAGCATGTCCTTCAAAAAAATCATAAAAATTATCAAAAGTCCAAATTTCAAACTGTTGATTTAGCTAAGTATATAGGACATGGATTATTGACTACTAATGGAGAACATTGGTTGATCCATCGTCGTATGATTCAGCCAGGTTTTGGCAGGAAAAAGCTTCAAGGATTATTATCTATTATAAGAGATACCGTTACGTATGAAGTTGAACGTTTTGATACAGGAAAAACAGTTGATGTTTTACCAATGATGTCAGATCTAGCATTTCAGACGGTTGCAAAAGGACTATTTAGTGCTGGAGATATTAGACAACGGATGGCTAGCCTTCAGGAAATAACGAATACAGCTCAAAAGATGTTGATCAAAGAGGTGAGACAGCCCTATCTGAGATGGTGGTTTCGGTTATCTGGATCCTTAGAAAGGCATATAAATATGGGTGATGAAGCACGAGAGATATTAAACGAACTCGTATCGGAGAGGAAATCATCTGGTAGAGAGGAGGACGACCTATTAGATATGTTACTCGCTGCACGATATGAAGATGGTCAACCGATGTCAAATAGGCAACTATTAGATGAGGTTATGATCTTATTTACAGCAGGGCATGAGACTACAGCTAATGCTCTTAGTTTTACGATGTTTCATATAGCAAAAGACAAAGTCATACAGCAGCGAATATTTGATGAAGTAAGCCATTTCGATTTTGGAGATGATAATCTTCCTAATGTATTTAAGGATCTTACATACACACGGCAGTGTATTGAGGAGGCCATGAGGCTCTATCCACCGGCATACTTGGTTGATCGAGTCGCAATTAATGATGATGAGGTAGATGGACATAAGATACCTGCGGGAACGATGATTCTTCTATCTCTTTTTGAACTGCATCGAGACGACCAATTCTGGAAAGATTCATCATCTTTTAATCCAGATAGGTTTCATACAGATCGGAAAAGTGAACGGATAGGAAGATACTTTCCTTTTGGAGCAGGTCCGAGGATGTGTGTTGGGAATCATTTCGCGATGTTTGAGATGATAATCGCTATTGCGAAAATTGTTAAATCTTACAAACTGAGATGTGACTTAGAACATATTGAACTAGTCCCAATGGTATCTCTCAAACCAAAAGAAGTACCAATAACATTTGAATTACGATAATGAGATAACACTTAGAAGGTTAGATTGCTTAGAATAACATATTATTCTTTTGTTTTATACGACTAAAATTGTTAGCTGAATGATAATAAAGAAAGATATGTCGTAGAATGATAAAATATAATCATGATTTTGTTGGTTAATTAGAAAATTAAACGAATTTTGTATTGTTATTTAAAATGCTTTTTGAGTACAAAAGAAGTGATTTTTAATAGACCTATAGAATTGCAGGGTTACAGTGAATAAAAGTTGTTCTTTTGAACTTTAACCCCCATAAATTTAGTGTAATGGTGCATTTTTTGTCTAATTGGAAACGAAAATGAAAATTGTTAGATTAGTATTTAAATGAGCAAAAGATTAATAAACTATTTACTTCAATAAAATAGTAATTGATGAAACGACAAAGTATTAAAATATTAGCATTGTTGATGCTAGCTAGTTCTACCACCTTGAGTGCAGAAAGTGGAGCTGTAGATTTTTTAAGATCTACGGGTAAAATTTATTCTGTAATTGCGGTGATAGTCGTAGTTCTTATAGGCATTGCTATTTTTCTTTATAGAATTGATAATAAGCTAACCAAACTTGAAAATCAAATAAATAATGAGCAGTAAACAAGCAAGTTTTTTTGAAAGTGTACAGCGTAACTTTGATAAAGCAGCGGTACACACTGGTCTGCCACAAGGTTTGACTGATCAAATTAAGGCATGTAATGCAGTCTATCAGATGCGTTTCCCTGTGAAAATAGGGAGTGGCTATGAAGTGATAGAAGCATATCGTGTACAACACAGTCATCATAGATCTCCGACTAAAGGTGGTATTAGATTCTCTAGCCACGTAAATCAAGATGAAGTGATGGCTTTGGCAGCACTTATGACTTATAAGTGTGCTATTGTTGATGTGCCATTTGGTGGTGCAAAAGGGGGTGTGAAAGTAAGTCCTAGGTCTTATACTCCAGCCCAATTGGAAAGAATTACTAGACGGTATACCGTGGAGTTGATTCGTAAGAACTTTATAGGACCTTCTGTAGATGTACCAGCTCCAGATTATGGAACAGGAGAAAGAGAAATGGCTTGGATCCTTGATACATACCAAACGTTTAAAGGAGGATCTGAAATAGATTCTGCAGGTTGTGTAACTGGTAAGCCAGTGAACCAGAATGGTATTCGTGGAAGAACGGAAGCAACAGGTAGAGGAGTATTTTATGGTCTTAGAGAATATTGTGATCAGAAACCTGAAATGAAGAAACTAGGTCTCTCTCCTGGAATCGAAGGTAAAACTATGGTTATCCAAGGTCTTGGGAATGTAGGATCTTATGCAGGTCTTATTTCACAGGAAGAAGGTGGTGTCAAAATAATCGCCGTAGCCGAGATGGAGGGTACAATCATGAATAAAGATGGTCTTGATATTCCATCATTGATTGCATTCAGAAAATCAACAGGTTCTATTCTAGGATTTCCTGATTCAACAACATTGGATAACCCAAAGGATTGGATAAAAATAGAATGTGATATCTTACTACCCGCGGCTTTAGAGTCTCAGATTAGAAAGGATAATGCAAAGTCTGTAAAAGCTAAGATAATTGGTGAAGCGGCAAATGGACCGATCACTTCTGATGCAGAAGATATTCTCTTGAAAAAAGGAATCGTAATAATACCAGATATGTACTTGAATGCTGGTGGTGTAACAGTTTCTTACTTTGAATGGTTGAAAAATTTATCTCACATGAGATTCGGAAGAATGGAAAAGAGGTTCAATCAGAATAAGAATATGGATCTTATCAGTACCGTTGAAAAATTGACAGGTAAAACATTGTCAGCGAGAGAAAAAGCTCAAATAGCCAGAGGAGCTGATGAAGTAGATTTAGTAAGATCAGGTCTTGAAGAGACTATGGTTAATTCATTCTACCAAATCCATGATACACTTAAAAAGAGGAAGAAAATTACGGACTATAGAACTGCAGCATTTGTTACAGCTCTTAATAAAGTGGCGAATGATTATATGACATTAGGAGTATTTCCATAGTGGAATGAATTCGGAAGATATTAAATGGCAGCTCAATGAAAATTGGGTTGCCATTTTTTATTTTTAGGAGGTTTACTAAAAGTAGAAATGTAATTTTACCACCAAGCGTATGGCGTAGTTTTTACGTTTTAATAAATGAAAATCAAAACCAATTATTATGATTTATAGATTAACTCTATTTCTTCTAGTTATTATTTTTATTTTTTCCTCGTGTAATGATTGTCATCTAGTTGATTGTCCCACAGGCGTAAGTTTTGATATTAGAATAGATGATATGTCAACAGGAAATACATTATTGGTTGAATCGGATAGTTTATATCATATAGATGAAATGTCCTTAACAAGTTTAATTGATGGTCAACAGATAGATGGTCAATTATATAGAAGAAGTTCAGTAACTAACGATTCTTTTCCTATCACGTGTTGGTCTAATGTAGCACCAGATATGATGTTCTTAAAACTGAGTGAAGAAGATACAGATACACTAAGTTTTATAAGTGAATACATAGAAGACGAATGTTGTAGCTGGTATAGATTGGATAGTGTCTCTGTCAATGGAGCTATTAATGTTCCAGTTTTAAATGAAACTATTACTTTGCTCAAATAATATTGATCATTGCTTGTTTAGGTTAAAAAAGAATGATGAATAAATGCGCACTATTTCTAATTTTGGTCATTTGTAGTTGTAAAGATGATCCTTGTATACTTCTTGATCCTATCTATACTTATCAGGTTCAAGTTTTGGATGCTTCAGGAGATGATTTACTCTTTGGTGATCAGTCTATATATAGCTTTGATAGCATTGAATACAATAACCCTGATGTATTTAGAGAATTGTACAAAACTAAATTTTCAAATTCAATTAATTCAGATACGTTGCTCTCCTTGGAGATACTTGGAAGCGTTGAAACTTCCTATTTCTTGAAATTAAGTGATTCTGACTTTTATACTTTAGATTTCAAATTTATGCAATTAGATGAAGGATGCTACCGAACTGCAGTCGATAGTATAGCGATTAATGGAAGTTCTTTTGTAAAGTATGAAAGTCCGTTTGTGATTTTAAAATAAGAAGATTTAGTAGTAACAATAACTAAAAGTTAATCAATTAGTTTTTCAATGTCTTTACTAAATCTAGCTATTAGATCTGAGGAGAATGATGTTATGAGCCCATCTTCATTTTTGTCCACACCGTTTGAAGCAGATGCGATAGAATTCATCGAGGATATAAACTCAGTATAAATAGGAGACGGTCCAACTCGGTGACAAGCTATAATTACTTTATCATATAGCTCCTCAATTGATGGCTGTTTTGATTCTTCATAATTAAACGACCATTGGATATCATTCGCCCAAGAATGACCTTTAAGCAATTCTTGGATAGCTTCTCTTTCTTCAACTTGTATAACTCCATCAGCCTTCGCAATTACATATAATAGTTCTCCTAGCGTTTCATATAATTTTTCTTGATCAGTCATTGTACTAAATTATTGTGAATAAGAAGGATCATTGAGCGCTTGCGATCGGTGAGCCGTTATTAGATTAGGATTTATGTTTTCGCATACTGAAAGCAAATAGCTAACTTTTCTAGTATCAACTCAAAAACGAAATCAAAACTCCAGCTGCCACAGCCGAGCCAATCACCCCAGAAATATTACTACTCATAGCATATTGCAGAATATGATTCTTCGGATCTACTTTTAGAGCGATCTCATTGGCAACTCTCGATGCCATCGGTACTGCACTAAGTCCAGTAGCTCCGATAAGTGGATTGATCTTCTTTTTATTGAATAAGTTGTAGACTTTTACTGACATGATACCACCGAGAATAGATATTGCGAACGCTACGAAACCTCCTGCAATGATAAACAGCGTATCCTTATTTAGGAAAGATTCAGCTGTCATAGTCGCTCCGACTGTAAGTCCTAAGAAGATCGTAGCGGTATTCATGATAGTTTCACTTGCGGCATGAGCCAATCTAGAAGTATCTGTGCCTATTTCTTTGATTAAGTTACCAAATAGTAACATCCCAACTAACGGTACAGATGATGGGACTAGAAGTGAC
>CALKXE010000054.1 GCA_938003955.1 uncultured Saprospiraceae bacterium
AACTGTTTTACCTTATTTTTGTAATAATACATTTTCTGATTCTATAGATTCACTTATCACGAAATTTAGCGCCCCTGATACAGAATTTGACATTGATGGTGATAATATAAATGATATTAAAATATCTTGGCGTGTATTTACTGGAGAAATAGGTGTAGCTGAAATATACATTTCATTTCTGGATGAAAACTGGGCAATAGCTACCGCAATAAAAAGTGACACTATTGTTATTGATACTAATTACATTACTGATGTATTGTATAATACAAGCCACATCTATTATGACCCTATAGAGGATAGCTCTTGGGACACAATAAAGACATATAATATACCCTATGTATCTCCAAATTCTCAAATAAACTGCTCGTCACAACAATTTCATTCAGACATACTCTACATTTATCGGGATCCTTTTTTTACAATTGGTCCCTTTACACCTTATTTCGAGTTTGACTATATAAACCCTGGAATAGAGAAATTTGATGGATTTCTTACTTTTAAAAATTTACAGAATAATAAATGTTATATTATATATTCCAGTTTCGAACCCGTATCACTTGAATTTGGAGAACCGCATCAATTATGTGAATAATTTTTTTGATAATAAAATTGACGGGTATAGTCAATGTATTAATAACTAAATGTCTATTGTTCTTGAATACTCCAACAACTTAAGAAGATTAAAATTGCGAATACTAGGACTCGAAGATCCTAGTAACCCCTTCAACATACTCCCCTCTTTTGCTAGGCAATATCTAATGACAAACTTATGAACACTGTACCTCTTTAGTTTATTGTAAGCCTTGGTTAATCTAACGTTTTGTAAATAGCCTTCTTTGTTGAGCTCTACTAGATTCTTAACCGCATTTTTTGTTTTGGAGATAAATTGATCCGCAGGTTCTAATCCATTATGCAATACGGGATTATCAATATGGCTAACAGCTACATTCAATTCTTTAAGTTTCTCAGCATACAGTAAGTCCTCATAACCATACCCTTTCACCTTTTCATCAAACTGTAGATTTTTAAAGACATGCGCTTTTACCATGAAATTATTACTCTGAAAATTTAAATACGGATCAATTCGTCTTTTTTTGACATCAAGTGCTTCTCTCTTTGAGCCATACTTCCAATGTAGAATCAATTTTTGATCTTTGGGTTTTTCTTTTTGATATTCTCTTCCTCCATAAGCCAGAAATGTTTGATCCTCTTTCTCTAAATATTTAGCAATAAAGTCATCTCTTATAATTTTTGAGTCACCATCCAAAAACAGTAGATTCTTAAATTGAGCCATTCGTCCCAACCTGTTCCTAATTCTTGCTCTACCAAGATTTTCGGAAAGTTCAACATAATTAACTCCAAATTCATGAGATAAAGATTTGTTTTCTTCTCTAGTCTCTTCATTACTCTTATCATCGAAAACAAGAATCTGAAACTGAATGTCGAGCGTTTCGCATTGGGTTTGCAGCGACTTGACTAGTTCGACTACATTTTGGTTATAAACAGGAATAAGAATAGAAAGCATATTTCATAAATTTTCATTCGCAATTTAACGTTAAAATTGGAGAGTTCAATAGAAAACAATAAGACTAGAGTTGATATTTTCTATTGAGTATAAAAGTTTATTTACCCTACAAATGATTATTAGTCATAAAAAGTAGTTTTTTGGTACTACCTTACAAACTGCTTATTAATTTTTAGACCCATCATACTTCCTATATGTCATTTATTGAAAATACTATTGCCGAGCATCATTTAATCCAAGGAGAGAAGCTATTGGACATTGGGGCTGTGCTAGAAGTAGTAGAAGTAGAGAAGAAGCTATGGAGTGTAATGCTCAAGGACAATGGTATAATAGAAGTAGAAATCCAGAATCCAAACCAGAAGAATCAAAAAAGTACTTGTGAATGTAAAGAATATCACGATAACGCATCGTGTGCTCATATTGCAGCATCCCTCTTGCACCTCCGCAAATTGGAAGAAGAAAAAATAGAAGATCAAAAGAAAAAAGAAAAAGAACAGCAAAAACAAACCTTCAATATCAGGACTATATTGAATGCAATTGATGGCGAACAATTGAAAAATTTCGTGAGAACATATGCTCAAAAGGATAGAAATTTTGGCATTATGTTTAAAGCTTCATTTGCTAAAACAGTAGATCTCAATGATAACTTAATAAAGTATCAATCGATTCTCAACAACCTGATAAAACCACTTACGACTGAAAAGCTAAAATCAACTACTTCAGACCTAAGACTTGCTCTAAGAGTTATTGATGAATTTAATTCACAACTAGAGGATAACATGTCAGTCTCTATGTTTGAAGATGCATTCATTATAGTACAAGCTACCCTCCCTAAGTTACACTATCTCTATTCGAAATATTCGATACAAAAAGATAAATCAGCAGCTTGGGTTGCTAAGTTTCATGAACACTTAGATCATCTTTATGCTGAGAAACTAGCCCCAAAATTTAAAGAGGAAATTGACAATTTTATTATTGAAATATCCCAAAAATCGTACTTCAATCACCTAACAAATGCGTTGAGCCTTTTTCAAATATTGGAAAAGCACAAAAGAAGTAAGGCTAAAAAACAATTAGTCGATCTCCTTACTAGTAAGTCTATTTCTAGTATAAAAAACAATAGTAAAACTGTTTTTGGAGCGTTTTTAATTATCAATAAACTTTACAAGAAGCTTGAAGTAAGCGATGATGCAAAACTAGAATCCGTCAAATATTTATTAAAAACGGGCAGTGAGTCATCAGCTATTGAGTATTTAGAATATTTCCTTGCGAATGAAAATAGGAATCGAAAAATGGAAGCTGAACTTTTAGATGCTTATGATGCCTATGAGATGGATGGAAAGTTTGAAAAATTAGCTGTTGATATTTTTGTAAAGCATGGTGACATTAGATTCTACAAGCTATTAAAAGATAAAGTTAGTAAAGCCAAATGGCCATCAACAAAAAAAGCTGTTACTAAGTCAATAGAAAAATATAATCCAACCTCTACTTTCCTTGCTACATATTACTTTAATGAAGAAATGGAAAAAGAATTGACAAGCCTTCTGGAAAACGAGTTGGACTTGCGCCACATTATGAAATATGATTTCTATATGTATACTCATAATTATGTAGCACTTGAAAACATTTATCATTCAGCAACTTCTAAGTACTTAGACAATCACGTAGGCGCAATAGCGTCTAATTTCATGCAAGAAGTCTACATGCATTTATCAAATATTAGAGCGCACAAAATGGAAACATCTCTTAAGAAGTATGTAAGCGCAAACTACCCGCACAGAGCTAGTATCACCACATTTTCGTAATTCAATTAGCTAATGTGTCTTTTTAACACTAAGTATTTATTATTATTGCAATAATTGACATCCAAACAGTCAAGCAAATAAATATGGGTAAAATAAAAGGATACATCTTCGATCTTGATGGAGTTATAGTAGATACAGCAAAATACCATTATAATTCATGGAGGAAACTCGCGAATACTCTTGGCTTCGACATCACTGAAGAGCAAAATGAAAATCTAAAAGGAGTCTCTCGAAAAGAATCACTAGAGTATATCTTGAGCCTTGGCAACTTATCATTTCCAGATAAGGAAAAAATCAAATTAGCGGAACTGAAGAACTCATGGTATGTTGCATCGATCAGCGGCATGAATGATTCTGAATTACTCCCTGGTGCTCTTGAGCTTCTAAAAGAAATAAGAGCTACAGGACTAGGCATATCTCTAGGGAGTGCAAGTAAAAACTCTGAACGAATATTAAAATCTACCGGTATCTTCGAAATGTTCGATGCTATTATTGATGGTACCAAAACGACGGAATCTAAGCCCCATCCGCAAGTCTTTCTAATGGGAGCTGAAGCGTTGAAATTACAACCAGATGAATGTGTAGTTTTTGAAGATAGTTTCAATGGTGTAAAGGCTGCAAATACTGGAGGATTCATATCCATCGGTGTCGGTAATGCAGATACATTAAACGAAGCAGATTTTGTGTTCCCAGATCTTGAAGGCTGTACAATAGAAAAGATTGAAAATCAAATTTCAAATCTGAAGTAAATACAAAGACTGTAAATTATATGAAGGATTATATAGTAAAACACGAGTGGAAGATAATAGAAGAAGGATATGTTCCTGAACACAACCAAATAACTGAAAGCTTATTGTCTTTAGGGAATGGTAAGATGGGCCAACGAGCAAACTTCGAAGAAGCTTATTCGGGTCCTACGTTACAAGGTAGTTATATAGCTGGTGTATACTATCCCGATAAAACTCGCGTCGGCTGGTGGAAAAATGGCTATCCAGAATACTTTGCAAAAGTGCTCAATTCTTGTAATTGGATAGGAATAAATGTGATCATAGATGGAGAGACATTAGATTTAGCCAAAGTAAAAGAAGTTCATTCATTCCGAAGAGAATTAGATATGAAACGAGGTCTACTTGCTCGAGCGATGGACATAACATTACAAAATGGTGCAAGACTAGAAATCAATAGCAGAAGATTCGTCTCCATGCACAATGACGAACTAGGTGTAATAGAATTTAGTATCGTATCTAAGAATTACAACGGACCAATATCAGTAGAATCATATCTTGACTTCAATGTCGTAAATCAAGACAGTAACTATGATGAAAACTTCTGGAACATAGAACAAATAGAAGCGGAAGCCAACAATAACTATGTGCAAGCTGCCACAAAAAAGACGCAATATATAGTTGGTGTAGCTATGGAGAATAGTATAGCAGTTAATAGTGAAATAACAGATCAAGCATCAACAATTACCTTAACTTCAGGAAAATCTAAAGAAACTTTTAATCTGAATATCAATGAAGGATCAACACTTACTTTAAATAAATATGTTGGTATTACTTCTTCAATGAATTATGATGCTATTGATATAAAGCCTAAATCTATAAAAATAGCAAATCAAGCATCCAACTATACATTTGACGAACTGCTAGCGAATCACACCAGGGCATGGTCAGATATATGGGACATGTGTGACATCAAAATAGAAGGTGATGTGTCAGCTCAGCAAGCGATCAGATTTAATATATTCCAACTATACCAAACCTATACTGGTCAGGATGATAGACTAAACATTGGACCAAAAGGATTCACCGGTGAAAAATATGGTGGTTCTACTTACTGGGACACAGAGGCTTATTGCCTGCCTTTCTATCTTAGTACTGCAGATGAAGAAGTCGCAAAGAACCTTCTTATTTACAGATACAAACAACTGGATAAAGCCATAGAGAATGCAGAAAAACTAGGGTTCACTTGTGGGGCAGCGCTCTACCCTATGGTAACTATGACAGGTGAAGAATGCCACAATGAATGGGAGATAACATTCGAAGAGATTCATAGAAATGGCGCAATTGCCTTTGCAATATTTGATTACATCAGATATACAGGCGACAAATCATATCTAGCGGAATATGGCCTAGAAGTACTAGTCGCTATTTCTAGATTCTGGTCACAAAGAGTAAACTGGTCAGCTAAAAAAGAGCGATATGTCATGCTCGGTGTAACAGGACCTAACGAATATGAAAACAATGTAAACAACAATTGGTATACAAACTATATAGCTACCTGGTGCTTAAAGTATACAATGGAAGCACTTCTGTTTGTCGAAAAAGAACATTCAGAACAGTATAATAAGCTTACTAAGAAAATGGATTTTGCTTCTGGCGAGATCAAAAAATGGCAACATATAGCTGACTGCATGTACTATCCCAAAGATGAAGAACTTGGGATACTCTTACAGCAGGATAACTTCCTAGATAAAGAACTTACTCTTGTAGAAGACTTAGATGCTAGGCATCGACCAATCAATCAAAATTGGTCATGGGATAGAATATTAAGATCTTGCTTCATAAAACAGGCTGATGTCCTGCAAGGTTTTTACTTTTTCGAAGATCATTTTGATGAAGATGCGCATAGAAAAAACTATAAATTCTACGAACCTATAACAGTTCATGAATCATCACTAAGTCCATGCGTTCATGGAATACTGGCTAGTAAACTAGGAATGGAAGAGAAAGCTTATGAAATGTATCTCCGTACTGCAAGGCTTGATCTAGACGATTATAATAACGACACTGAGGATGGATGTCATATCACGAGTATGGCAGGTACATGGCTAGCTATAATTAAAGGATTTGGAGGACAACGAATCATTGAAGATCAACTATCCTTCGCCCCTAACCTGCCTTCTCAATGGAATTCTCTATCTTTCAAAATCAAGTTTCGAAAGAATCTTATAGAAGTAAATATAGGAAAAGGTAAAACAGAAATTATAAACCTTAATGGTCCTGCCCTAGAAATACTCCTAGATGGATCAACTTTTAACCTGCCAGAATCAAACACGAATCTTGCCTCATAAAGACAACAATATGAATAAATACATTCTACTTTTTATATCATTCCTATTTTTTACAACTAGCTGCAAGCAGGACGTAAACAATTCTGAGTCAAAGGCTACTGCAGAAAACCCTGTCGTTTTAGAGAATATCAGACCTCTTCCTAAATGGGCAAGTCAAGCTAATATATATGAAGTTAATATAAGACAATATACTCCTGAGGGGACTTTTGATGCGTTTGCAAAGCATCTCCCTAGGCTTAAAAACATGGGTGTAGACATTCTATGGTTCATGCCTATATTCCCAATAAGTGAAACTAAGAAAAAAGGAAGTTTAGGTAGCTACTATGCCGTTTCTGATTTCAGGGAAGCGAATCCAGAATTTGGAACAAAGGCATCATTTCAAAATGTTGTAGACAGAGCTCATTCTCTGGGTATGAAGGTCATTCTTGACTGGGTACCGAATCATACTGGTTGGGATCATGTTTGGATCAAGTCTAATCCTGAATATTTCACACAAGATGCCGATGGAAACATCGTAGATCCGGTCGATCCTCAAACAGGAAAATCTTGGGGATGGACAGATGTTGCAGACCTCAATTATGACAATGCCAATATGAGAAAACAGATGATAGATGACATGCTTTACTGGGTCAACAATCATAAAATTGATGGTTATAGAATGGATGTAGCCCATAACGTACCCAATGATTTTTGGGCTGATGCAACTTCTCAATTGTTCGCAGCAAATGATTCTCTTTATATGCTAGCTGAATCAGAAGTAATTGATCATGTGAACAATGGATACTTTCACACGATATACGGATGGGCACTACATCATATGATGAATGATGTAGCCAAAGGGAAGAAAAACGTAAACGACCTTCACAATCTACTCGTTGAAAGAAAATCTCAGATCAAACAAGGATCTATGATGAATTTCATCACCAATCATGATGAGAACTCGTGGTCAGGAACAGTAGAAGAAAGAATGGGTCCAGCGGGTGATGCATTTGCAGTCTTAGCTATGACTATAGATGGTTTCCCACTTCTCTACGGAGGTCAAGAAGAGCCTCTAGATCACCGCCTTGAGTTTTTCGAGAAAGATAACATTGGATTCAAAAGTTTTAAAAACGCAAAGTTATATAAAACACTCCTAGATCTAAAACACAGAAATAAGGCAATGGGTAACAATGAGTACTCCTCTCCTCTTATTCGAGTAGGAGACTCAGAACATATCTATGCGTATATGAAAGAAAAAGATGGGGACAAGTTCGCTGTTATGATCAACTTTAGTACCGAAAGACAACAGGTCAAACTTACTGAATCAGTAGTAGGAATGACAGACTTATTTAGCGGGAGAAGAGTAGAAATGGGTCAAGGAACGATTAAGAGTTTCGATCCATGGGAATACTGGGTGGCTAGTAATAGATAGTTGGTGAGTTGGATGCGTTAGCAAAAAGTAGCAATCAAAAAAACAGGATCAAACAAAAAAGATACTATGAAAAAGAACGAATTATCATTTTGGGAGATATGGAACATGAGTTTTGGTTTTTTAGGTATTCAGTTTGGTTTTGCCTTACAAGGAGGCTTTATGTCTAGTATATTTCAATCATTGGGTGCAGCAAAAGATGATATTCCGATGCTATGGATCGCAGCTCCGCTTACGGGGTTACTTGTACAACCAGTCATAGGATATATGAGTGATAAGACTTGGAGTCCTAGATGGGGACGAAGAAGACCTTACTTTCTTATTGGCGCAATCTTAAGTTCTATTGCATTATTCTTTGTACCCCACTCTCCTGCTTTGTGGATTGCTGCGGGTTTCTTATGGATTTTGGATGCTTCTATTAATGTATCTATGGAGCCGTTCAGAGCATTAGTTGCAGACAAACTTCCGGCTTCACAGCGGTCATATGGATTTGTAGTTCAGACCTTGATTATTGGTATTGGAACCTGGGTAGCAAGTAATTTGCCAGCGTTTGTATCTTTCATGGGAGTTAGTGATGCATCAGAAGCTGGTGAACTGGCTATGAGTGTTAAGGTTGCTTTTGCTGTTGGTGCATTAGTGTTCCTACTTTCTGTTCTTTATACAATATTCACAACAACAGAATATCCACCAGAGGATATGGCTGAATTCGAAAGAGAGAAAAAACAACCTAATACTTTCTTTTCAGACATGGTGGATAATATTGGGAATATGCCTAAGACCATGGTAAGATTAGGAGTTGTTCAATTTTTCAGTTGGTTTGCATTTTTCACGATGTGGTCATTGGCTACTCCTGCATTGACGGAACATGTCTTTAATACTCCTTCCCCTATTGAGGCTGATTATGACATGGCTGTTCCTTCAGTCAAAGAAGCATACGTTACTGCAAAAACAGCATATACCACTTCAGCAAATAAGATAGGTTCTGCAATGGGTACCTATGGGTTGACATCTATGATTTTTGCTCTACTTCTTACTTTATACACACGAAAAAGAAGGATAAATAGAAAGTACCTCCATATGGCTTCATTGATTTTAGGTGGTATCGGGTTTATATCGATGTACTTCTTATCCTCTCCTAGCATGTTATACTTATCTTTTGGCTTAATTGGGATTGCTTGGGCAAGTATTCTATCAATGCCATATGCCATGTTATCTGGAACGATTAACCCCAAGAAAATGGGCGTTTTCATGGGCTTGTTCAATATGTTTATTGTTATTCCTCAGATTATAGCTGCCCTTGGAGGAATCAACTTCACATATAAGCTTTTCGGAGAAGAAACTATATTTGCTATGGTCGTTGCTGGTATCGCTCTTATTATTGCTGGGCTCTGTAATTTTCTAATAACTGACCCAAGTGCCATAACTTATACTGAAAGTAAAATGTCGTAAAAACTTAATCTCCCAAAATAATAAAAGGTAAATACGTTATAATTTTGTTTGACATTTTGTACTTTGACAATTCATTCCAATTTAAACCAAAGTCAATCTAATTCCAAACAAAGACAAATGAGATCCAATTTACTGCTGCTGTTGATTATTACCCTTTCCCTTTCTTGTACAAAGTTTGAAAATTCTGAACCTGAAGAACCTGAAGAAATTGACTACATGTTTGAAGGTGATATTCTAATATCCGAAAATACGTATATAAAAGAAGGCGAGCTTCTATCTATTGCACCGGGATCGACTATTCGATTTGCGCCTGGAGCTATGTTAACTTCTTATGCTAACATTTTAATTGTTGGGACAGAGGAATTACCAATCACACTTATCAGTGAAGATGATGTAGAAGATCACTTAATATTAGAATCTTGGGAAACCGCTGAAAAATTTGATCTTAAACACGTCAAAATTATAAATGGACTATTAAAAACTCATGGTTCAGAGTGTCATTTTGAAAATGTCAACTTCTTTAACGATAAAGATTTAGAGTGGAACAGTGCTGCTGCCAGATTTTGGAATGGAGAGATTTTGCTTGAAGACTGTACATTAGATTGGAATAGAAAAGGCGAAGGCTTTCTAGTTCATGGTATCCATCAACCCATAATAAGAGATTGTACTTTCAAAAAAGTAAACGATGCTGTAGAATACATAAACTGTACAGATGGTGTAGTCAGAAACTGTACTTTTCTATCCAATTCAGATGATGCAATCGATCTAAATGATTGCGATAATATCTTATTGACAGATAACGAATTCTACGAAACGCAGAACAGAGCAATGGAAATCGGCGGAGATGTTGGCGGCAACAGCACCAACATTAGAATTATAAACAACTTATTCGTGGACTGCAAGATCGCAGTAAATGTAAAGGACAATTCAGACGCTATCGTCGAGAATATAACTATCGTTGGTACTGAAACTGGATTAGAGATTATACATGAAGAGGAAGATGGACTTTCTAGCTTTACAGCTGCCTTCAACTCAGTAATTGTTGACACACGATGGCCAGTATATACTTATAATTCCACTGTAGAATTATCCAATTTCATGAGCGAAGATGAACTGCCCAGTGGTACCAACATAATCCAAACAGATATAGTGTTTGCTGATACCGCGGCAAATGATTATACGATAATATCTGCCACCTTCCCAGCTGGACTGGATAAAAACACAATGGGTTATCAGAAGAATTAAGATAATAAAACTTAAATATACTCTGGAATTAAAGCAAGTGAGCCGCTCAACTCATAACAATCATAATTGTATAAACTATAAATACACTGCCCAATCCATATAGGCCAAAAATTCAAAAATCTAGTTTCACTTATTTATAAATATGACTACCCTGTCATCCATATTTTAGTATATGAGCCTCACCGATGTTAGGGGATCAATCAAAGGGCTTTATACCAATTGAGTTCATAATCGCCGCATATATTTAGCTTTATTCGATGATATCCATCGTTAAAATTCCGATAGCTATCGGAACGCTGTAGCTAATGCTACATCTGCGTCTTTTGCCTCGACTCTCCTCGAATAATCCCTAAATCTTATACGGCATTATCAAACTCAAATGGTATAAGAGAAAGCCTGCTTTCTTAGAACATCGAAATTTAATCTATGAAGACCTCAAAGAAGTAGAACTCAACACTATTTGAATCATCCTCTATATACATTTAGGAATTTATCTGAAGCATATTTTAGGAAGTGATCAAAATTCAATGATTCACCTGTAATTCTGTTACATAATTCATCCGCTTCGTATCTTCTACCATGCTGATGTACATTTTCTCTTAACCAAGCAAGAAGTTGACTCGTATCACCTTTGGCTAGCTTTTTATTAAGTTTCTTAATGTCTTTTTGTGCTTGAGCAAAAAACTGAGCGGCATAGAAACTACCAAGTGAGTATGTAGGAAAATAACCAATACTTCCATGTCCCCAATGTACATCTTGCAAAATTCCTTGATTAGCATCCTTGGCAGATACACCTAGATATTCTTTATACTTTTCATTCCATACTTTATCCAAGTTATCAGTATCGATACTCCCTTCCATGAGTCCTTTTTCTATCTCATATCTAATTAATACATGAAAGTGATAGTGTAACTCATCAGCTTCTGTTCGTATTAGATTCGGAGATATTTTATTGATTCCTTTATAAAAACCTTCTAAATCAGTCTTCTTTAGATTTTTAGGAAAGTCTGCCTTCAATGATGGGTACCAATATGACCAATAGTCTTTTGATCTTCCTACATGGTTTTCCCATAATCTAGACTGTGATTCATGCATAGACAAAGACAAATAAGATCCAGTAGGCAGACCATAATCCTCAATTGGTAATCCTTGTTCGTATAGCGCATGTCCGCCTTCGTGGATCGTACTCCATAACATATATGCAAAGTCATTCTCATCTACCCTAGTTGTTATTCTTACATCCATAGGTGAAAAAGAAGTTGTAAAAGGGTGTGCACTTAGATCTTGTCTCCCCCTATTAAAATCATACCCCATATTCTCAAGAATATCCAATCCAAACTCCCATTGCTCATTCCAATCGTATTTCTTATTGAGGAACTTATTGTTGACTTGCTTAGACTTATTAATTTTCTTAATCAGTTTTTTCAGATCTTTCTTAACCCCTGCGAATATAGGATCAAGTTGACTCACTGTCAATCCTGGTTCGTACTGATCCAACATAGCATCATACGGATGCTCTTTATACTTGAGCTTCTCGGCTTCTTCTTTCTTCAATGCTATCAAGTCAGCTAATGCATCTTTGAATATTGAATAATCGTTTGCTTCACGTGCTTTCAACCATGCATGATATCCAGCTGATTCGATCTCTGACTTTCTGATTACAAAAGCTTCACTGAATTTAGTGGCCTTTTTATACTGATCTAATGTAACTGAAATATTTTTCTGCTCTGCTGGTGAGAGGCTTGGCATATCGATCAATCGATTAAGGATCACCCCAAACTCTTTGTTCGTGAATTCAGTATGAGATATTCCTGCTAATGTAGCCACTTGCTGAGAGCGGTGCATTGCTCCTTCTTTTGGAAGGTTCACTTCTTTGTCCCAAGAAAGCACTGCGATTGCATGGTTTACATCTGCAATCTTTTTCATTTTAGAATGGTACTTATCATATAGTCTAGCCATAATATTCATTTTTTATGCCCTCCATGCTTCTTCCATTATTTACTTAAATTTGCAAATGATATTCACAATAAGTTCAAAAAGAAGTAACAAGCATGACAAATTGTTACTGAATGCAATAATAAGGATTAAAATTGCAACGAATACTAACCTTATCACATCTTATGTACGTATAAGTTAACGGAATATAATTCCTCAATAGACAACTTAGAAGATAAGACCAAGAAAGAATAACATATGGGTTATATAAAACGAATTTCAATTTTACTACTTTTCATACTATGCGTTTCATCAAATAGCGTTTTAGGCCAAGCAAATAGCTGTGAGACTGCACCATTGTTGTGCTCTTTAAGCGAACTTGATGGGTATATGGCATCAATGCCTCAGACGAATAGTGCAGATGAACCAGCTCCATTTTGTGGAGGATCAGGAAACCCTCAGAATATGACTTGGTTTTCTTTTATTGCCGGAGCTACTAATGCAAGTATGGAAATCACGTTTACAAATTGTCAAGGAGGAAATGGATTGCAACAAATTCAATATGGAATCTATACTGATTGTACTTTTAACAATTATTTATCTAGTGCATGTCAAGGATCGCCAATTGGAACATCTACTCCTGTAGAAGTTAATATCTCTGGCATGATACCTGGAGATGATTATTTCTTTTTTATCGATGGTGATTTAGGAACATATTGTGATTATTCTATAGCCGTAACTTCTGGCGGATGGACAAACTTACTTCCTGACCCCACATCTTTGGATTGTATAAGTAGCAACTGTCCTACTACGGATGGTGTTTTATGTAGCCTAGGAGAAACTTTGACATTCGAACCACAAGATTTTGATCTAACCATTGATTACATTTGGACTATAACACCAGGCCCACCAGATGGACCTGCTGGAACAACAAATAATCCTTTTAATACCGAAAGTTTTACATTCAATAATCCTGGAATATATGAAATTTGTGTGGTCGCTGATAACGGATGTTCAACTACAAATCCTGTTTGTTATGAACTAAATGTTCTCGGTGCCGATGCAGGAACATTAGACGCAAATCCTGAAACACTATGCCCTACAGAGACTAGCACAGTCACCGCGACGGACTTTTTCACAACTCCGCCTATAGAACAGGCGATGATTGCCGTAGGTCCTGATGGTAATGTAATCGGAGTCATAGCAGGAGGAGTAATTGATGTCACATATGATGAATGCGGAGTGGTTACTGTTTATAGTTATAATTACTTACCGGGTGATGCACCAGACTTGCCTGCAGTAGGAAGTCCATTCTCTGCGCCTAATTGTAATACAAATTGCTGTGATATAGAATCTATAGAAGTCTCTTTCGAAGATGATCAGGATCCTACATTCGCAAATATACCTATCGACATTACTATAGAATGCGATGACCCAATACCGACTCTTCCAGACGTAACATGGAATGACAACTGTGAAGGAACAGGCGAAGTCGCTGGAACTCAAATGGATGATTACAATACCTGTATGGGAGGAACAATTACAAGAACGTGGACCTACACAGATCTCTGTGATAACAATGTAGAAGATTCCCAAATAATTACAATAAACGCACAAATGGAAGGTTCATTTTCTAGTGAGCCCGCTGACGAAACTTTTGATTGTTTTGGAGATATTCCAGCACCTATCGATCTTACTTGGACCGGAGCATGTGAAGGTACGGCAACAGTTTCTCCTGTTGATGGCCCAGAGCCAGACCCTTGTACTGGAGGAACGATGACAAGAACATGGTCTTACAATGATCCATGTGGTTCATTTACCGAATATGTACAAACATTTACTATAAATACACTTCCTGAAGGTTCATTTTCGAGTGAGCCCGCTGACGAAACTTTTGATTGTGTAGCGGAAATCCCAGCTCCAATAGATCTAACATGGACTGGAGGTTGCAGCGGAACATCAACAGTAAGTCCAGTAGATGGTACTGAGCCAGATATGTGCTTAGGTGGTACGATGACAAGAACTTGGTCTTATACTGATCTTTGTGTAGTAACAGAATATGTTCAAACATTTACAATAAATGCAGCTAGTGGAGG
>CALKXE010000055.1 GCA_938003955.1 uncultured Saprospiraceae bacterium
TGGACACCTACAGCAGCTGATGCTGGAAGTCATCCAATTACATTGATTGCACAAGATAATGCTGGTTTACAGACATCGACAAGTTTTACAATTGTTGTTCTAACTTGTTCTGCTCCAGTAGCCACGTGTACAAATGCTACAGTAGGTGTAGATAACTTGGGCTTATTGACATTAGACCCTAGTGCTGTAGACAATGGTTCTACTGCAGATTGTGGTCTTCAAAGTTTAACTGTAAGTCCTAATACATTTGATTGTACAGATGTAGGTAGTACAGTAACTGTTACACTTACTATTACAGATGTAAATGGCGATTCTGACGCATGTACGGCGGATATAACTATTGCAGACCTAATACCACCAACACCTTTATGTGACTTGAGTGTTACGACGACTCTCTCAGGAGCAACCGGCGAAGTTGATGTTTATGCAGCGCAAATGGATGATGCATCATTGGATAACTGTACTGTATATAATGATTTAGTTTTCTCCTATTCAGGTACAGATATGAATGATAACCTTAGAACATATGATTGTTCTCATGTTGGATTTAATAATGTTAGCATCTGGGTATGGGATGAAGCTGGAAACGTTAGTGAAGAGTGTTTTGCAATACTCCAGGTAACAGATAATACTGCTCCAACATGCGAAACTAAAGATATAACTATTAGTTTGTCTCATGATGGAGATGCATCAATTGTTGTTGCTGATATAGATGACGGCACGACAGATTGGTGTGGATTAGATACAATGTATTTAAGCATTATGGATTTTGATTGCGATGATGTAGGAGTTAATGTTGTAACATTAACAGCGGAAGATAACAATGGAAATATTTCTACTTGTGACGCCAATGTTACAGTAGAGGATAACGGTCACTTACATATTCATTGTCAAGATATCACAGTTCAGCTTGATGCGTTAGGCGCAGCTACGATTGATGCGGAAGATCTTGATGATGTTACTCAGCCTGCTGAGGATAATTGTGGTGTAGCGAGCTTTGCGGCTTCCAAAACATCATTCACATGTACTGATATTGGTACTCAAGTAGTAGTTATGACAGTGACTGATGTCAATGGAAATACTGCTACGTGTAACTCTAATGTTACAGTAGAAGATAATGTACCACCAACTCCAGTATGTGAAGATATAACTGTACAGCTAGATGCAGCTGGTAATGTTAGCATTACTGCTGATATGTTAGATGGAGGAAGTACGGACGCTTGTGGCATAGATGCCGCAGCTTATAGTGCTACGCAGACTAGTTTTACATGCAGTGATTTAGGTGATGTTACAGTAACACTTACTGTAACTGATAATTACGGAAATACAGCTACTTGTGATGCTACAGTAACAGTAGAAGATAATGTAGATCCAGTTGCTGTTTGCAAAGACATAACTGTATCACTCGATGCAAGTGGAATGGCTTCAATATCGGATGATGCAATAAACGATGGTAGTTCTGATGCTTGTGGTATTGTGTCATACAGTACTGATGTAACAGATTTTGACTGTCAATATGCTGTTCCTCCGATATCAATGATGACAACTGGACCAACAGTCACGAGAACATTTGCAGGAAGAGAAGTAACATTTTCTAACATGAATATTAACGGGACAGGAACGAATCTAGTTTCTGTAGTTGCTGGAACTTCTATTACTTTAACAACGGATTGGAATTCTGTACAAGTTAGTACTTATTGTCCAGGATGTTTTCAGCAATATTATATAGGAACAAAAGATTTGGCTATCGACTGTATGTACAGTGGTAATACCAATTCTAACTTGTCTGGGACAGGTACTGTTAGTTTTACAGCTCCAGTAATGCCTGGAGTGTATCCAATACAAGCTTCTTCTTCGCTACAGTTTTCTTGTACAGCAACTGCCGCGGGCATGAGTGCAGGAATAACGGGTGCGATTGGATATGTAATTGTTACTCAAGAAGTAAATATGACAGTAACAGATGGAAGTGGTAATACTTCTTCTTGTTCTGCGACAGTAACGGTTGAGGACATAACTCCACCTACAGCTGTATGCCAAGACATTACTATTTCGCTTGATGCGTTAGGTGGTGCAATGATAGTTGGAAGTGATATAGATGGAGGTAGTACTGATGCATGTGGAATAGGCATGCTAGCAACAAGTATGGGTACATTTGATTGTACGAATGTTGGAGCAAATGCAGTAACCTTAACAGTATATGATAATAATGGAAACAGTTCAGACTGTGTTGCTCAAGTGACAGTGGAAGATAATGAGAATCCAGTAGCATTGTGCCAAGACATAACGATACAACTTGATTCTGATGGCGAAGCTTCAATTGGAGGCCTTGATTTAGATAATGGGAGTAGTGATGCATGTGGGATAGATACTATGTATGTAGATATTCCAGATTTTACGTGTGCTGAAGTTGGTGTCAATACGGTAACACTTACCGTAGTTGATAATAATGGAAATATGGCGACATGTCCATCTAGTGTAACTGTAGAAGATAATGTTGATCCAGATTGCGCAGCAATGGATATTACAGTTGTGCTTGATCAGTTGGGTAACTATACAGTTGCCGCTCAAGATATTGACGATGGTAGCTCGGATGCTTGTGGAATTGCTTTATATGAAATAAGAAGAGAGTTTTTTGGCTCTGTTTATGGAGCTTGGGGTAGTAATGTCAACATGGACTGTAGTGATGTAGCCGGAGTAAATGTTCAGCTTAGAGTAACAGATAATAATGGAAATCTATCTATCTGTGACGCAGTGGTATCAGTCGATGACAACACATCACCCTTTATGAATTGTCAAGATAATATAGTTGTATCTCTAAATTCTGATGGTGAAGGTGCATTGTTAGGCATCAATCTATTAGCATGGTGGGGAATTTTTGATGCTTGTGGAATCGATAATATTACAGTCGATGGACAGCCAATAGCGCTATACGATTGTTCAGATATTGGATTCTTTGATGTGTTAGTAAGATCAGAGGATATTAATGGAAATGCTACTGAATGTACAGTAGAGATTGAAGTTAGAGATCAAGAAGCTCCAGAATGCGAAACGATGGACATAAATGTTTATTTGGACGCTGCAGGAGTTGCCTCTATCGATAGCAATGCTGTAGATAATGGTTCTTCTGATAACTGTACTATTACAAGTATTACGCTTGATAATCAAGATTTCACTTGTGCAATGGAAGGTGCAAATACAGTCACTATGACTGTGACGGACCAAAGCGGAAATTCATGTACAGAAACTGCAATAGTTACTGTAATTGATACGATCAAACCTATGTGTATTACGCAAGATATGACAGCACAGCTTGATGCTTCGGGTATAGTTATGATTGATAGTAATTATGTAGATAACTTAAGCACGGATGCTTGTGGTATCGCCTCTATTACTGTATCGCCTAATAGCTTTACATGTGCAGAAGTTGGTGGTAATACAGTGATTCAGACAGTTACTGATATCAATGGAAATGTTTCTACTTGTACAGCAATTGTGACGGTAGAGGATAATGTAGCACCTACTGCAATCTGTATGGATGCGATAGTAATGCTAGATGCAGGTGGTAATGGAATACTTACCGTTGCAGACATTGACAATGGAAGTAATGACGCTTGTGGTATTTTGTCATTATCTATTGATATGACAGCATTTACATGTGCGAATGTTGGTCCTAATACAGTAACACTAACTGTTACAGATAATAATGGAAATGTATCTACATGTACTGCAAATGCAGAGGTAGTAGATAATGTTATACCAGTGGCTATGTGTCAAGATGTGACTATTCAGTTAGATGCAGCGGGCTCTGCAATGTTAGTGCCTAGTGATGTAGATAATGGTAGTTTTGATGTTTGTGGAATTGCAGAACTATGTATAGGGAAAGGTGTTGAAACGTCTTCAATAGCTGGAGAATTATCAAGTTCTGATCCTACATTTACATGGGAAGAAGATCCTTCTGGACCTCAAGCATGTTTCTTCGATCCAAGTATTTTTAATGGATGTTGTGATTTATTTGGTCCACTGCACAATTATGATCAAACACAATTTACTATTTCTGGTGCAGACACATATACATTCACATTAACAGATGTTAATGGCGATATGGATTTTATGGGTGTAATTTATGATAGTGAATTTAATCCACTTGCTATTTGTGATAATATTATATATGGTGATGATGATTCATCTGGAGGATTAAGTCCAATAATTACGATTACATTGACGATGGCTCCTGGAGATTATATTCTAGTGACATCTACATATAACTCTCCTGATTTAACTAATTCGGCTCCATATATATGGGACATAACAAGTTTGGCTGGAGAATCTGTATCGGTATTTGAATGTGCACCAGCATTAGAGTATGGTTGTTCAGAAATCGGTGACAATACGGTAACTTTATGTGTTACTGATGTAAATGGTAATGTTTCATATTGCTCATCTACAGTAACAGTAGAAGACAACGTAGCGCCGACAGCTCTATGCCAAGATATCACTGTTCAACTTGATATCGATGGGGTAGCAGCAATTGACTCAAATGGTGTTGATAATACAAGTACAGATGCATGCGGTATTATGTCAATTAATACAGACATCAGAAACTTCTCTTGTGCGGATGTTGGAACTCCAGTCACTGTTACACAAACAGTAATGGACATCAACGGAAACAGTTCTACTTGCTCAGCAATAGTAACTGTAGAGGATAATGTAGCCCCAACGGCGTTATGTCAAGATATTACAGTTCAGCTGGATAGCGATGGTATAGCGGCAATTGACTCAAATGGTGTTGATAATGTAAGTACAGATGCATGTGGTATAGCCTCAATTGAAACTGACATAAGAAATTTCTCTTGTGCAGATGTTGGGACTCCTGTCACAGTAGTGCAGACAGTAACAGACATTCATGGCAATAGCTCTACATGCTCAGCTACAGTAACAGTAGAAGACAATGTAGACCCTACAGCTCTATGTCAAGACATCACAGTAGATTTAGACTTTAATGGTAATGTAACTATTACTGGAGCGATGATCGATGGCGGAAGCACTGATGCTTGTGGTATTGCTTCTTTAGATGCTGGTACAGGTACTACAGATTTAGATTGTAGTAATGTAGGAGCTAATACGGTGACGCTTACTGTGACTGATAATAATGGAAATACAGCTACATGCGACGCTACAGTAACTGTTGAGGACAATACAGCACCTCTGGTAAACTGTGTAAACAATGTAGAAGTACCGCTTAATACAGATGGTATCGGTTTCGTAACTAAAGGAGAAGTTACAGGAGCTACTTTCGATGCTTGTGGTATCGTAGATACATTTATAATAAGAAATGATGTTGCTTCTCATCCTGACTATGGAGTAGAGAATGAAATGTTATTCTTCGATTGTGATGATATCGGACTTGTAGCTGTAATCATAAGAGTGTATGATGCGAATGGTAACATGGAAGAATGTAACACTGCCGTAAATGTTAAAGATGAGATCCTTCCTACTATGGAATGTACATCTACAACTATTTATCTAGATGCTACAGGAGTTGCTGCACTTGATTCTAATGGTTTAGATAATGGAAGTTATGACAACTGTGCGATTGTAGAATTTAGCGTAAGTCAGACTGATTTTGATTGTTCTCACTTGGGAATGAACTTGATCACTATGACGGCTGAAGATCAGAGTGGAAACACTAACACATGTTCTAATGGTGTAATGGTTATGGATACAATCAAACCTACAGCAACATGTATGAATATTACAGTACAACTTGATGCTACTGGAAATGCAAGTATAACTGGAGCTATGGTTGATGGAGGTAGCGCTGACAATTGTAATATTGTTAGTATGACAGCTTCACCTAACAGCTTCACTTGTGGTGAGGTAGGTACTAATATAGTAACGCTTACAGTAGAAGATCAGAGTGGAAACATATCTACTTGTACTGCGGAAGTAACAGTAGAAGACAATGTTGCTCCAGTAGTGGAATGTGTCGCTTCAACCATTAATCTTGAATTATCAGATACTAATGGGACAAATGCAACAATTACACCTGGTCAATTATTGAATCAAAGTGTAGTAATCAAGGGAAGTAATTCTGGAGGAGCATCAGCGACAACTAACTATAGTGTTGTGATTACGACACCTACAGTTCTTGATTTCTTCTGGTTCTATTCTTCTAATAATAGTTCGCCAAGTTATGACAATTTTGGATACACTATAAATGGTGTTTACACACAGTTGACTAATGATGCGGGCGCTTTACAACAGTCTGGTACTGCTTCAGTAACATTAAACCCTACGGATGTTTTCAGTCTTCAAGTAATTGCTACTGATAATATATTTGGAAGGGCTACTGGTTCGATAGCAGGATTTGATCTAATTGGTGATCTTGATCCAGCAAATTGGGCATTGACGAATAGTACAGGAGGTGATGGATCTGCATATACTAATAATACAGGATCTGGCGCAACTGACGCTTGTGGTATAGCTTCGATAACTATTGATAATCCTGATTTCGATTGTTCTGAAATTGGAGACCATACAGTGATTCTTACAGCTACAGATGTAAATGGAAACTCATCTACATGCAGTGCGACAGTAACCGTTCAAGATGTAGACGCTCCAATAGCGACATGTATGAATATTACAGTTCAACTTGATGCTTTAGGAGTTGCGAGTGTAGATAGCAATGCTGTTGATAATGGCTCTTTTGATGGATGTACTGTAACGAGTATAGTAACTGATGTTACTTCATTTACATGTGCTAATCTCGGGGACAACACTGTAACAATGACTGTTACAGATCAAAGTGGAAATACAGCAACTTGTTCTTCTGTTGTAACAGTAGAAGATAACGTTGCTCCTGCAGCACTATGCCAAGACATCACTGTTCAACTAGACGCTTTAGGTGAAGTAAGTATCACAGCGGATATGTTAGATGGTGGAAGTACTGATGCTTGTGGACCGTTAACATACACAGCGGATGTTACTTCATTTGATTGTAGTAATGTAGGTGCTAATACTGTAACAGTAACTGTAAAAGATGGATCAGGGAACGAATCTACTTGTACATCAACAGTAACAGTAGAAGACAATGTTGATCCAGTTGCATTATGCGCAGCATACACGGTTCAACTAGACGCTGCTGGTACAGCTAGTATATCTGCAATTGATGTAGATGGAGGAAGTACTGATGCTTGTGGCATTGCTTCTATGAGTGTTTTACCAAGTTCATTTACATGTGCAGAAGCTGGAGACAATACTGTCACACTTACAGTTACAGATAACAATGGAAATACAAGTACATGTGATGCGATAGTAACAGTAGAAGACAATGTAGCTCCAGATGCTATATGTATGAATATTTCTATTGATTTGGATGCTAACGGTGAAGCTTCTATCGACAGCAATGCTGTAGACGGAGGAAGTACTGACGCGTGCGGAATCGCTTCATTTATCACAGACATTACATCATTCGATTGTTCTAATATTGGTGATAATAATGTAATAATGACAGTAACTGACATGCATGGAAATGCTTCTACGTGTGCAGCAATTGTTACAGTAGTAGATGTGACTGGACCGGTGATTACTTGTCCAGCTGACATTATTGAAAATACACTACCAACAGATTGTAATCAGAATGTGATTATGCCTTCACTAGCTCCGATGGATGTTTGTACAGGCTTAGCAACTTACGAATACTCAGCTGTTGATATTACATTTATTGATACAGGTGTTGATACGTTTGCTCTATTCCCAGTTGGTGATACAGAAGTTACTGTTATCGCAACGGATGGATTTGGCAACACTAGTGAGTGTACATTTAATGTTACAGTGATTGACAACATAGATCCTATTATCGTAGGATGTGCGTCTATCGGTGACATTACAGTTGATAGTGATGTTACACAATGTGGTGCTAATGTAACATGGGATGATGACTTGATTAATGCAAATGATAACTGTAGCGGACAAGGTGCAGGAGTTATTGTAACAAGTGATTATAATCCAGGAGATCTATTCTCTATAGGAACAACAACAGTAACTTATACAGCTACTGATGATTCTGGAAATACTGGTGTTTGTACATTTGATGTAACAGTCAATCCTTCTTTGCCTGTAGCTGATTATACAGCTTTATCTACTAGTCTTGCAGTGATATTCACTAACGCTAGTATGAACGGTGCAACGTATACATGGGATTATGACGATGGAAATACTTCTACGGATGAAAATCCATCTCACGCTTATGCTACTGCAGGAACATACAATGTTTGTTTGACTGCGGAAAATGCATGTGGAGATACGGATACATATTGTGAAGATGTGACTGTAGCTGATACAGGAGAATGTCTAGATGTAGTAGCATTAAATGCAGGATGGAACTTAATATCTTTTGATGTGGCTCCAACTGACAATACGTTAGCATCAGTATTCGCTGATGAGATTAGCGCAAATAACTTAATCTTAGTTACGGCATTCAATGGCGTATCTGGAGCAACAGTATTTGATCCGTTATTACCACCTTTCCTTAATTCACTTCAGACGATTGAGCCTGGATATGGATATTGGATAATGGTAAATAATTCTTCTTCTGTAAGTTTAGTTGGTACTTGTCTTGATGTTGATTATAAAGTTGACCTTACGACGGGTTGGAACTTGGTTTCATTCATTCCACAGCCGCCGACACCACCTCAAGTTTTCTTTAGCGATCTTATTTCGAATGGATGGTTAGAATTAGTAACTGGATATGATGGAGGCTCTAAGATCTATGATCCTAGTTTCCCAATACCAGCTCTTAATACACTAACTGATCTAGAAAATGGATTAGGTTACTGGGTGAAAGTTAATACGGATGTAGCTTCAACTGATTGGTTGAAAGGAGCATCTAATAACTCAAGTACTAGAGATGATGAAAACACGGATGAGTGGGGGAATCTAAGGACTAATTCTTATGATTTCTTATCAGGAACAGTACATGGTGTTGATGATGGTCAGAAAATCAAAGTAGTAAATGAGTCAGGCGATCTTATCGTTGAACTTGAAGTATTCGAAAATGGATACCTTAAAATGACTCCAATCTATGGAGATGATAACGACACACCTGATGTGATTGATGGTTTGATTTACGAAGAGTCTTTATATTTTGAATACAATGATGTGAGATCTGAGATCAGTATTGATTTTGAAGGTTCACAGAATATTCACTTTGTAGATTTAGACTTCGAAGAAGTTAGTACTGGTGTAACAACATTAAGTGTTGATTTAAGTGCTTCAATAGCACCGAATCCAATGCTTAACAGTTCTACACTAACGATAGAAGTTTCACAATCTGGAAATTATACGATTCAACTAATTGATATGACAGGAAAACAAGTCAGATCAGTACATAGTGGATTGATTAATGCCGGAAAATTCGAAACAACAATTGATCGTAATGACCTAGTTGGTGGTCAATACATAATCGCAATAATAGGAGATAATAAGGATTCTTACACAAGAATTCCTTTATTAATTATCAACTAAACACTTGATCTATCGCATGTCAACCACACTGGATGTGGTTGATGTGCGATTTTTTTAAAACTAATTTATTCACTTTAAACAGATAGAAGGTTACCCTTTTGAATCTTCATTTGTTATCCAAAAAACAACAATCATGAAAAAGACATTACTAATATTAAGTATTATTTTTATAAGTATTTACACATATGCTCAACCTCCAGCTTTTGATGGTTTAGACGAATCCTCGATAGATGTAGCATTGATATATGGTGATATGAATATATTCGGATCAGCCGCACACAATGGAGATTGGATTGCAGCTTTTGATGAACAAGATAATTTAGTTGGAGCGGCAATCATAAATAATTTCCAAAGTCAGGGCTTATTTTTAATGACGCTTTATGGCAGTACAGATCAATTACAAAATGGTGAGATGTTTAAACTGAGAGGATGGGATCAAAGCGAAGGCATTTACTACGCTAAAGGAAATCCAGAGCAAGAGTTTGGCCCTTTTACACCACAAACAGGAGGTGGTTATCTACCAGGATTCAGTACAAATAATGGTGCTGATGGTACTTTTTTAATCAACTTTGAAAATATATTACCTATCGAATTAAGTGCATTTGGAGTGCAAAAAAGATCATGCAATCAATTCAATATAGAATGGACGACAGCCTCAGAAATCAACAATGAATATTTCTCAATCCAAAGAAGTATTGATAATATATATTCATTTGAAACTATTGATAAAATGGATGGTGCAGGAAATTCTAATGCTGAAAGATCATATAGTTATGATGATGAATTGGCATTAAACGGAGAACACACGATATACTACAGATTAAAACAGACAGACTATGACGGTAGATCATCTGTTTCAAATATTATACTAGCAAAATACAGCTGTGACGACAACACTAGATTACAAGTGTATCCCAATCCTTTTGATTATGAGATAAATGTAACAATCGAAGGTGGAAATGAATCACAAGTCGTGGTTCTTGATGCCCAAGGAAAAGTGATCTATGATAGTCAATTATTAGTCTCTAATAGTTTGAAAATATCAACGCTTGATTGGGCTGAAGGCTTGTATATTATAAGAACCCTGTCTGATGGCAATGTGGTTTCTTCTCAAAAAGTAATTAAACAAAATTAATTCTAGTAGTCCTAGTGTCAATTTTGTCTTTTCATGTAACCTAGGTGCTCAGGGCAGCATTAAAGGGGTGCTGCCCTTTTTAAGCATTGTTTCACATAGTATTTTATTTTTTTTGACTATTCCCCTTTAGCGATATAGTCTATTGTGAAAGTTGCACTAGGCACATAAAGATTTATACCTGGTTTTTATATGGAAGTCCCCCGATAACGTTTGGGGGGCTTTCGTTTTTTTGTTCTATTATCAGTAAGGTTTATTATTTGTAAAATCAATCTAATCTCATGATCAATCCTTTCCATCGTTTTACAATAGAGAGATTAGAGATACTACTTTCTGACATTAATAAATAACTCATCCATCTTCAATTGATTTTGCACCAGTTCTTTGTAATATTCGTTGTTATTAGTGCCGAATGTGATAATCATTGTAAGGTTTTCGATGCTTCAGCTTCGTATTTTTTAGCGCTCTGACGAAAGAAAAGATACGCGACTAAAGTCACGAAAACTTTATTTAATAAATCATCCTTTCAATCTCTTCATAAGACCACCTTTACATCCTGCCGATACAATCAATTCCTTACCTCCTTCCATAATGACTGACCCACCTTTTCCTTTGATATATTTTTGAATGTATTCAAGATTGATAACAGTCGATCTATGTATTCGTACAAAACCATATTCTGATAATGCATTTTCATAGAACTTAAGGTTTCTACAGATCATCATCTTCTGTCCATCAAGTAAGTGGAATGTTGTGAAATTGTCCGCTGCTTCGCAATATAGAATGGTGCTCATTTTTATGATTTGCATACCCTCCATAAGAGGAAGAACCAATTTTTGGTCTTGGGACTTGTCTTTTGTGAAATTGGCTAGGAGTATTTCAGCTCTATTGATTCTGTCTTTCTGATTGTACAGTTGAGTTACGCTTTCAACAGCCTTTTCTAGTTCTTCTATATTGATAGGCTTGAGCAAGTAGTGCGCTGCACTCAGAGAGAACGCTTTTACAGCGTACTGGCTGTAGGCAGTGATAAATATTACCTCAAAGTTGATCTCTCCCCATTGCTCTAATAGGTCAAATGCATTGCCTCGAGGCATCTCAATGTCAAGGAATACCAATTTTGGTGCGTGTTTCAGTATAGAAGTTCGAGCTTCAATGATATCAGCACATTCATCAAGAAGCGTAACTATAGGACAATATTTCAATAAATAATTACGAAGTATTTCTCGACTATCTTGTTCGTCATCAACTATTATTGCAGTGAGCTTATCCATGATTATTGGTTTGAAGGCGTGATGGGCAATACGATTTTTGCTATTGTTCCTACATTATTGTGAGTAGAATCCTTGTCCGTGATTTCGACACTGAAGTTTTTATTATAAGTACTATTGAGCACAGCAAGTCGATTGGTTACATTGTTTAAACCTGTGCTTTTATGATTCTTTTGATTTTCTGTTTTAAGAGCTTGTGATTTTGCTCTTCCTATTCCGTTATCAGAGATGGTCACGATTATATTGTCGGATACTTTGGTGAACAACACAGTGAGCTTTCCTTTGTCTTTTAGATACCTCAGTCCGTGCCACACTGCGTTCTCAATAAATGGTTGTATAAGCATTGGGGGCACTTCAACATCTAACTCATGACCATCAATATGCGTCTCAAAATTGTAGTCGAATTTGTCTCGGAATCTGAAATGTTCTAGTTTTAAGTACAGTTCGTTCAGTTCTATTTCTTCTCGGAGCGTGATGAAGTCCTTTTTTGAATAGTCGAGTACCATTCTCATAAGATGAGAGAATTCCGAAAGATACTTATTGGCAGATTTTTCATCATTCTTTGCGATGAAGTTATTGACAGAGTTTAGGGCATTGAATATAAAATGAGGATTCATCTGCGTCCTAAGAGATTTTAATTCTAGCAGTTGATTTGCCTGTTTCTTTGCTTTTATATTCCGATTGAGAAAGTAGAAAAAGATCAATGAAGCCAATACAAGAAGAGACAAAAGACCGATTACAATCTTCTGTGTTGTGAGTTGACTTTTCATCAAGTCATTCTCTTTTTCTTGCAGCTTAATATCACTTTGGGAGAGATCAAATGACTTTTGGTTTTTTACGATCTCTACCTCTTCTTTTAGGCTGTTTTCAAGTTCTATGATTGATTGCTCTTTAGCGGTTACGTACTTTTCAAGATCTGAATATGCAGCGTTTGCCTTACCTTGTTTGATGTTGTATGTGTAGGATTTTTTATAAATATCGGCGACTAGGTTAGACTCAGTTGATACATTGATATATTTTTTTGAAGTCTCTAATGCCTTGGTTACACCGGCTAAGTCATTTTCTTCTTCGTACGCATTCGAAAGCCTGAAGTTCTCACGTGCAATATTTCCATTGACGTTCTGATCTTTGTATTTAAAGTTACTTTGGATTTCTATTTGCTGCGAATTGGTCATGTTTATATTCTGGAATAGCTTATCCTGAGTCTTGGTTAATTGACTAATATCTTCGTCGGCTAGCACTGCATTTTGAGGGATGAAGTCGTAGATTTCTTGGATTGAAATTGCTGCATTTTCAAAATCATCCATCTGAGCATAGACCTGTGCAGTCCTCGATTTTAATTGGATAAGTTGCAGGCTGTCTTTTCCGTATGTTGCTTTTAGTTTGGACAATTCACTTAATGCCGATTCATTTTGATTGTCAAGGATGAGGACATCAATCTTTCCAGTTTCACAGCGATATATCAGTTGCGAGTTGTTGGAGAAGCTTAAACATTTAACAAAGTTTAAATCTGCTATTTTGGATTGTTCTTCTTTTATCGCGATCACTCCTAATCGATAATGAATGAGCGCTTTTTGATCCTCATCTCCTTTTGATGTATATGTGAGTGCTTCATTGTATCTCTGTTTTGCGAGATCGTTTTGGTCGATGTCTTCATATATCTTACCAAGTAAAGAGTATGCTTCATCCAGCAGTCCATAAGTTGTTTTATCGTTTTTGTTTGCGACTATTTGTTCGATGATCTTTATAGCCTGAGTAGGAGAGTTGTCGCTTAATTGCTGAGCCTGAGCCAACATACTAGCGGGAGTTTGTCTCTTTGATTTAGAAAAGTCTTTAAACTTTTTTTGCCCCATCAAACTGACAGAAAAGAAAAGACCGATTACTATAATTATGTATTGTACCCTTTTCATTTGTTTAAAATTTTATTTCCGCAAGAAAATCAAAGATTTATGTTTAATCGTGTTTTTTACGTTTGATCGTTTTCCCGCATTTTAAAACTCATTTCCTAGAATCTTCTTAATTATTTCCTCTGGTGTCTAAAGCCCTGTCATCGGCGTTTCATTTGATCATAAAGTTAGGATTAATTTTTTATGCTTTAATGTCTTTGCTGTAGGTGTATTCCGACAGTCATTTTGAAATAAATAAAAATAATGCTTGGTCAACGTTATGAAACGATTTATCGATTCTAACGATTCAGCGATTCTAACAATTCCGCAATTTAGCAAAAACTAAAGTTGAAATATAATGATAAAAATAGAAAAAGGGACTAATGGAAATGCACCTTTTGCTATAGAATTCCTAGTTCCTAAAGCCAATTGGCCCGTTCACCAAGTGAAATGACCCAGTCCCGTATTCTCGCTTTTTTCTTTGCCTTTTTCAAGTCAATTTTGGTTCGGTAATCAATCATAACCGCCTTATTTAATTCAAAACTAAAATCTTATTAATCATGATCTACAGAAACATTTTTTTATTTTTCATCACTATAGTTGGGTGCCTCTCATTTAGTTATGCTGCAATTCATTTCACAAAAAAGACACCAGTAAGTATAGTAAATAGCCCAAAGCCAGTTGATATGCCTTTGCCAATTACTAAAGGCTCCACTACAATATTGACAGAAGCTGAGCGAAAACAAAATGCCATGCAAATCGCCTTGCTTCTCGATACAAGTGGATCGATGTCTGGTCTGATCGAACAAGCAAAATCTCAACTTTGGAATATTCTCAATGAGCTCACGAAGACTACAAAAGGAGATGATACACCTACTCTAGAAATAGCACTATACGAATATGGAAACCCAAGTAAATCAGATGATAAATACGAAATTCATCAATTGAGTCCATTTACGACGGATATGGACTATATCTCCGAGATGTTATTTTCTCTCAAAACTGCAGGGGGAGAAGAATATTGTGGGGCGGTAATCAAGGCTTCTTTGGACAATCTGGACTGGACAAATAAAGAAGGACTGAAGATGATCTATATCGCGGGCAACGAAGCGTTTACGCAAGGTCCAATTGCATATAGAAAGGTGTGTGAAGTAGCTAAGAATAGAAACATAATAGTCAATACGATCTACTGCAGCGATGGAGCTAAGAATGAGGCAAGAGATTGGCGTTCGGCGGCAACTGCTGGAGGAGGAGAATACTTTACGATCAATCATAATGAAACTACAGCATTCGTAGAAACACCATATGATGATGAGATCAATCTATTGAATGGAGAATTGAATAAAACCTATCATTCATTCAATAACTATGGGGAGAGTAAGAGGCAGAATCTGCATCTACAAGATAGTAATGCGAGCTCTTACAGTAAAGAGAATGCTGCCAAAAGAACAAAGTTCAAGGCGAGTAAGCAGTACAAAACTGCGGATTGGGATCTTGTAGAGAATTACAAGAGAGACAAAAGCATATTAGAGAAAGCGGTGATCAAAGATGATAAGTTAAGCAAAATGTCAAAAGCTGAATTGGAAGCAGAAATAGAACGCATGTCACAGAAGAGAGAAGATGTAAAATCTCAAATCAATGAATTAGATAAGAAGAGGGTGGAATATAAGAAAGATCAAATCAAAGAAGATCAAAAGGATAATCTTGGTAATTCAATCATCAAAACTGTACGAAAACAGGCTAAGAAGAAGGGGTATAAGGTGGACGAAAATTAATTAATATAAAATAAATAAATATGAAAACGATAATAATTGTAGTTGCTCTGGTGATGGGTACATGGTTTGCTAATCCAGCTAATGATTTATCTATAAATGATGATATAGAAGTACAGAATAAAGAGACTTCTTTTGCAGAGTTTTTAAGTAAGTTTCCATTACAAGATGATCCCATAGATATAGGATTCGCTGAGATTGAACAATTTAATGATGATCTAAATAAGAAAGGTTTTTTTTCTGGTAAAAAGGCTCTAGATTATAGTGCATTAAGCAAATATCTTCCACATGAGGCTATTAAACTGTTCTCGCGCAGATCGGGGAATAGAGAAGTTTTTCCTTTGGCTAGAGTTTATGTTGATACAGATAGGTTAGCTGTTGCATATGTTTCAGTTGATGGAAAAGGTCCTGTTTTTTATAAAAAATCTAAATTTTCTTCTAAGAATTCATCTACGAATGGAAAGTTAAAAAGATTGATAAACCAATCCTACAGAGGTCTATCCTTCAATATTCAATTGTATGATCTTGATGGTAATATGATTACAAGTTCTGGAAAGAAGATTGTTGATAATAATTCAATAAGTGAGTATCAGAATAACAAAATAGAAATTGCTGGTAGATCTATTGATAATACACATATAGGTTATATGGACCAATCTGGTAATGTGACCAAGACTACCTATAAGAATCAGTGGGCAAAAGATGTATACACTTATGGAATAGAAGGAAACTCGATCATACGTTATGTCAAATTGGAACATGAGAAGAAATCACTACTTGTTGGTAACGACAACATCACTGGTTCAATGGTAAATTCAACATCAAATCCATAAACAATGAATCTGAATGTAATAAGAAAAGTAAGTTGGGTAGGAATAACATTATACTTCAGTTTTCTAATGGCAAAAATCGTGATCCCATATTTTTATGAATCTAGGGATTATGGTTTTTTGATAACAAAATTGGATATTTTGCATTTGTCATTCTACCGCCTTACCTTTCTTATACATGTATCCTCGAGTTTGGTCATAATGACTTCTGGGGCGTTCTTGTTCATTTCAATAAGCAAGTCACATTGGTTGAGTGTACATAGATTTCTAGGTAGAATTTATGTTGTTTTAGTTCTTTTTCTTGCGGCACCATCTGGCCTGATAATGGGCTATTTTGCAAATGGAGGTTTGATGGGCCAGATCAATTTCATGCTTCTTTCAACAATATGGTGGATGTTTACATATTTTGGATTTAAAAATATAATTGATAAAAATATTACCGCTCATAAGAAATGGATGATAAGAAGCTATGCTTTGACATTATCAGCAATAACTTTAAGAGTACTTCAAATGACACTTCCAATGACATTGTTTCCAGATCAGAGTGTTAGGTATGTATTCATATCTTGGGGTAGTTGGATACTTAATCTGATGATTGCGGAGATATACATTTACATTAAAATTAATGGTGAAAATCTCTTTTCTTTTTCCAATTTAGGGTTCTTGGCGCACTTAGTAAAAACATCTTAACACAATTTTATTGAAATAAAAGCCTACGTTGTTGTCACATATTGCGTTTCTAAAGTATTAAATATATGAAAGTAAATCGACCGATAGTCAGATGGTATAGACCGTTCAGAGATTGTAAAAGTTTACCTTCTAAAAAATATTTACTTTTGTAACACAATAAATCTAAAACAATGAAAAATTATTTGATGAGCCTGGCTTTGTTCATGTCAATGGCTATGATTATTAGCTGTGGTGATGATGATACTTGCACAGATGGAATCCAAAATGGAGATGAAACAAGCATAGATTGCGGCGGCTCCGAATGTGCAGCTTGTGCTACATGTGATGATGGTATATTAAATGGAACAGAAACCGACATTGATTGTGGAGGAGATTGTCCAGCATGTGAAACAACGGTAGCAGAGGACAAAGCCAATATTCAAAAGACATTCGATGATTTGTTGATGTGTACTCAGGATATCAAAGACTCAAGAGCTGTAACTGTTCTTTTTAGAAATTTCTTGAATATGTCAGATGGTGATGCACTGAATGAAGATTGGATTGAGGATATGACAGAAGAACTTGAAGATGTTATTGATTTCGATCATGTAGAGGATAATAGTCGATTTGATCTTGCACATCATGCAGGCACTCATATCTTCGATGCTACTTCTCAAACATGGTTAAAAACCAATAACGTAACGGATAAAATGGTATTTCAATTTCCTGCAGAGCCAAGTGCTACAGCAAATAATGCGGAATTGATCATTGATATGTATGCTGATAAGCAAGTAACGATAAATGATGAAACAATGTTTTTACCTACTGCGATGCATGCAGCTATGAATGTGGACAGTGAAAAAGTATTCGAAATTTCGGTATATAATGTAACTTATGCTGATAATGCAGGTTACCAGTTGCCCGTAGAGATTTCAGCACAGATGTTCATGGACCCTATGGGAATGAATATTAAAGTATCAAGAGTATCTACAAATGAATACGAAATGGAAATGAATTTCTCTGATGGTAATCTATGTGGTATTGGGGTAGCAATGCAATTAGAGCTAGCAGATGATGATTTTGAGAATTTATCTGAAGATGCAATTCAAAAAGTAGCGGTACAAGTAAATGTTGGTGAACTATCAATTCGTACTTTAGGGGATGTAGCTTCTTTGTTTCAACTAGATGATGATCCGACAGAAACTCAAATAAATGCTGGGCTAGACTTAGACATGTTCTTCAAAGATCTTAAAATTGCAGATCTAGAAATAAATGAAGATATGGAAACAGTATTGGTTTTTTATAAAGACAGTACATTCGAAGATTCAGCAGTGTTTTATGATGGATTCTGGGATGATTTAACAGCTATATGGACAGAATTTTTCGGATAATGATCATTAAAAATATAATATATACAATGGTGTTGCTCATATCGAGTAGCACCTTTGTTTTTTCTCAAGTCGATTTTACTAAGCATCACGTAAGTGTGAATGCCTCAAAGTTTGTACTCATATTTAATGAACAAGTCAATAACCTTGATCTAACATATAGGATATTGTCAGTAGACTCTACACACAGTCTTAGATTGGCTACGAGTTTAGATCTAAGTACTGCCGAAGATGCGGTCACTGATTTTTCTATTAGACTTGGAGTAGATAGAACATTTAAGATTAGTGGTAACTGGAAGTTTTATACTGGGATCGATGCCAATTACACGAGAGTAAATGCCAAAAGTGCACAACGAATAACGACTAAAATAGGAGCGATTCCATTCATCGGTTTTTTATATCACTTTGGTCCTCATTTTTCTATTTCTACAGAGCCTTCTTTAGCGATATTTAGAAATAAGACAGTAGACAAAGATAGCTTCAATCCAAATGCTAATACTTCTGATTTTTCATTTGAATTGATAAATATAGGACAGATTAAGGTTGGGTTTCATTTTTAGGAATTGCAAGAAAAATTTCCATAACCATAAATATATTTTGCTATATTTCTAGAATGAATTTATTCAGTGTCCCTTTTCCTAAGATAAGCCCTACTACTTATCTGAAAATAATTGCCTTAATATCATTAAGCGTGATTTTTATTTTGACGGTCTTACAGCCTTTTGGAACTGCCTCTTTTGAACATGATTATAAATATCCATTGTTGGCTGGATATGGGATCGTTATTTTTCTTAGTTCGTTGTTATATTATTTTTCTATTGAGCAAGTAATCTCTTCGCGAATGATGGATAAGTGGTCAGTGATCCATGAAGTATTATTCCTGTTCGTAAATGTGATTTTTTGTCTTGTTGGATGTTACTTCTATTGGGGTTTTGTCTTCGGGGCGAAAATGAATGCAGTTCGCTTTTTTAACTTTATTTTGTCCGCTTTTTCAGTTGCAATTGTTCCAATTGTAGTCTACCTGATTTTTATTTACATGAAGTACAGAGAAGTTAAAATGGTAGGAGGTGTAAATTCAAATGTTGAGAAAACAAGTATCTTAATAAAAGGAACCAACAAAAAAGAAACAGTCGTCCTAAACCCGGATCATTTATTATTTGTGGAAAGCAATAACAATTATGTAATCCTCAATATCTTGGAAGATGAGAAGGTTACAAGAAAAATGATTCGTTGTACGCTAAATAATCTACTGAGTCAATTGGATGATAATTTTATGAAATGTCACCGATCATATATCGTTAATTTGAACAAAATATTAAACTTGACTGGCAATATAACGAACACAAAACTTCATTTAGTAGCGTCAGAAACTAAGATTCCTGTCTCTAGGAATCAAGTTGAAGGTTTACGTAAATTGTCAGGTAAGTAGTTGCAATTCAGTTGGTTTGTGGTGAATGGCAATCTTTTGTGGCTACTGTCAAGTTGATCCTCGCCACATAAACTTGCTATGTGCCAATAGCATTAGTTTTGTCTATTTATCTTCTCCATATTCGTATTATCAAAACAATATGAATATGAAACATTTAATAATTTTCATCTGTGTAGCTATCAGTACTTCTTGTATATATGGGCAAGAAGTTACAAATGAACGAGAACTCACTATCAGCGTAGGACTCTCATTCAATAGTATGAATGATGATAATCTTAGTGCAGTAACTCAAAGGGGAGTGTCTCCCAAATACGCCATTGGTTATCGTTCTGGAAATAACAAAAGAATCAGCCATGTGCAGGTTCAGTTCTCAAGTTTCAGAAGCCGGAATGGCAGTTTAGTGGGGATGAATATACTACGCCCACAAATCTTTTATTCCTATGAAAAGAAGATTAAAGAAGGCATATGGTTTGGAGGGTTTATTGATCATAATACTGTTCTGAATTTCGTTTCGACCACTTCAGCGAGTTTTAATAATAATTCGATAAACTACTTCATCGCTCAATCAATCGGACCTAGAGTAAGCTATATCAAATCGTTTTTACCTTCTGTTGATGGACACAAGTTTCAGTTTAGATCAAGTGCTCAAGCAAGTCTATTGGCTTATGTGATTCAGCCAGAGTTTGCACACCCATATCCTACACAGTTTTTGAAGGAAGATGTATTTACTCCTACACGAGAAGGTATGGCTTGGTCTCTTGTCAAAAGTGGTAAGCTTGCCACTATGAATCAATATAGAAGCTTTAGAGTTGAGTTTGGTTTATTCTATCAATTGAACAACAACATGAGGATTGGGATTGGCTATAATCTGGCTGTTCTCCATGGTAATGCAAGATCAAAAGCATTTACAATTGCTAACAATGATTTCATGGTCAGCGCTACGTATTTACACTAATCAATTATTAAAAACAAAAAAATGAAAAAGATGATATTTATACTATTTACGATACTAATGTCTACATCAGCATGCAGCAATCAAGATTTTGATGATAAGTCGCAGCCTGACATTTTTGAAGAGTTTTGGTCATATGTAGACCAACATTATATTTATTTCGAGATTAAAGAGGTGGACTGGACTTCTATAAAGGAAAAGTATAGTGCTCAAATCAACGATGACTCTTCTGATGACTCACTCTTTGGAGTGATGGAGGCCGCTCTTCTAGAGTTGAAAGATGGACACAACAGACTAGAGCGATCAGGACAGTTAGCTGAGAAGTATGACTATAAAGATGGATACGAAATTCACTTTGATGGTAATGTCATAAAAGACAATTATATGAAAGAGGCCGTAGGCGTTACTGAGTATTTATATTGGGGAATGGTGGAGGATAACGTTGGTTATGTAAGTCTTACTAAGTTTAAAAAATATAAAGTATTTAGGTCGGTGTTTGAAGAAATGTCAGTTCGAAAAGTAGATAAGTTAGTCATAGATATGAGGAGCAACAGTGGGGGAGATGAGACACTTATTCCAGAGTTATTCAATATTCTAGTGAAGGAAAAAACGACACTAGGAGCTTATATTGAAAAGTCTGGGCCAGAGCATAACGATGTGACTGATTTATTGCCTGTTTATTCAGAGGAAGATCCGGACTTTTACTTTGATATTCCGATTGTAGTATTGATTAATAGGGGAAGTTTCAGTGCGACCTCTTATTTCGCGTCTATGATCAAGGGGTTGGAGAATGTAACATTGATGGGTCAAATCACTGGAGGCGGCGGAGGCGGAAACTTAGGCTATCAACTTTCGAATGGTTGGGTACTTGCAGTATCGGCAAGTGATTTTCAAGATAAAAATGGACTATCTATAGAGCAAGGTGTGCAGCCAGATGTCTATATTGAGAACACAAAAGAAGATATTGAAAATGGTGTTGATAAGATGTTGGAGATGGCGATTGAGTTTTAGTGATTTGATGCAAAATTTTGTGATCTATTCTTATATTACATCCATCACTTAACCAATTAGAAATCTGAACATGAATTTGAAACATACTATAACCTTTTCACTTTGTTTATTGATCCTAGGCTGCTCGACCCTGAATAAGTCATCTAAAGATAGCTGGTTTGGAAAAGAATATACTAAGGCTAAATTAAATAAGAAAGTATTTAAGATACCTGGTAATTGGGTTTATGTGGGAGCGGATGATGAGAGTGGGCAGCACTTTTTTGAAAATCGAACTGAGGCAACTGGTTTTTCATACAATAGCATGAAGGATTATGAATTTTATGATAAAAGCAGATCTTGGTTTGAACAGGTAGAAGCATACTATGAATGGGAGGCTGACTACTGGCGTAACCAGGGTCTAAAAGTAGAAGAACTGACTAGAGACAAAAGAGATAGATATATTATCTGGAAGACTGAAGGCGAAGGAACCGAAAATATGTTTCTTTATGGAGGCAGTTGGGAAAAGTTCATTTCGGTTTTTATAGCATCTAGTGCACTTTCTGACGAAGAGAAAATACAATACTTAAAAAGATTTTACAAGGTGAATCAATAATTTACGATTTGTAGATTGTACGAGTTAGTGTAGACCTCGGAGGTTTTAAAACCTCCGAGGTCTTTTATGATAATCTAAAATTCCTCCTTTACTTCAAAAACCATGTTTTCCTTACTGATCGGATGCAAGAACTCAATCCGTTCTGCGTGGAGAAGCAGTCTGTCTCCCTTTATTCCATAAAAATCATCACCAACGATAGGGTGATTGAGTCCATCGGGGTGTGCGGCATGTACTCTAAGTTGATGTGTCCGGCCAGTGATAGGGTAGAAATATACCTTAGTGGTATTGTTTTTCTTTTCGATCACTTCAAATAGGGTAGTAGCAGGTTTGCCTTGGTCATAATCTACGACCTGTTTCGGTCTATCGTCGAGATCGAGTCGTATAGGAAGATCGATTGTTCCAGAGTCTTGAGTAAGATAACCTTCTAGCTGTGCAACATATCGTTTCTTGATCGTACGATCCATGAATTGCTTCTGCAGTCCACGGTTGGCAGCTCTTGTTTTTGAGAAGATCATAACGCCGGAAGTTGCCATGTCTAGTCTGTGCACTATGAATGGTCCAGGCTGATCTTTATACATTTTCTCGATTCTGTCAGAGACAGAGTCTTTGATCACGACACCAGGCACAGAAAGTAAATCTGGTGGTTTGTTGATCGCTAATATGTAGTCGTCTTCGAATATGACCTCTATTTTTTTGCTTTTACTTAGGTTTATGATAATCGGATTATCATCTACTTCAAGCCCTTCGAGCATATGACCTAGGATTGGTTCGCATTTTCCGCGGCAGGCAGGGTAGAACTGACCATGTTTTCTGATTGCTGATTTCGGAGGTTTTCCCCACCAAAATTCGGCCATGCAGATCGGCTTTAGCTTATGCAGGTAGGCATACTGAATAAGTTTTGGCGCAGCACATTCTCCTGCTCCAGCGGTAGGAGGTTTTTTGGAGAATATATCATTCAGTGTTTTGATTTCTGATTTAGCATTCAGAAACTTATAACTATCGAACAATTGTTGTTGCAATCCGGCAGAATGCGCCGCTCTTCTTCCCTTTGCATCCTTTATTTTAAGCGTGTATTTTTCTAGATGTTGATCGTTGAGTTCATTCTTCTCGTTCCAGTACTTTACGGTGTTTTTGAGATGGATTCTGCTTTGCTGGCTTTCATTGGCAAGTTGATCGACAAGTTGAGCGTAAGCTTCTACATTCATAGATGATTGAGCTTCTTTTCTTTTTGTTTTACGCTCAGCTTTATCTTTCTTAATTTGTTCTTTTATTGCTTTGATTTCCGTTTGCCCTTTTTGGTAATCTGCTTTGCGTGTTTCTTTGGTAGCTTCATATCCATCCACAGACTCTAATGCCTTTACTTCGGCTTGGATTACATTGAGATCTTTCATTCCTTCGAGAAAGAAGTTGCCATCTTGCAACATATCAAATACTGGAGGTACGAATCGTGCATGATGATTTCCATCTGCAAGTTTACCAGAAAAAGCGGATAAATATCCAAGTTTCCCGTCCTCGCGTTGCACAACCAATACACCAAACATCTTTCCGATACTGAAACTTTCTGTGTCGTCAGGATCACCAAAGTCATGCGTCCATTCTTTCTGGGTGTTAATATGATTTTGTAATTCCTCTGCAGCCAATAGACTCAATGGATGCGGATCATAGTAGAATGGGAAAGTGAATTTGGTAGGTAAGGGAATACCTAATATATTGGTTTGAAAGGCTGTAAATTTGTTAGGTTTCATTTTTGCTTCGGCTTTCGATTTTAACAAATCTTCATTTATGGTTTCTTTAGATTAGTATTAATTATTTTAAGTTTTTTATTACTATTTCATTTAGTCAATAACTGCGGTGTAACATCTTTCTTTTTCAAGGGGAAGACAGGAGAATGGGTTATTTTTTTGGCAGTCTCTTTTTAGAAAAATATCATTTTTAACTATTCACCACCTTACCCAATCCTTCTGCCGGGTCCTGATGATATATCAATACCAATTTAGCGTATAACTCTGGATGATTTTCTCTCAAGATTTTAGGCTGCATGAAAAAGTACTCACTTGCTACACTAAAGAATTCAGCTTCGTTGGTAGCGCCATATGGTCTAATTATAGAATTGCCTGCTAGGATGTTATCAATTTCTCCATTCACAACTTCAAGCCATGGTTGTACTTCCTTACTTTGTAAAACAAATTTTGGAACTCCATCCGTCTCACCATCAGCTTTATCTAGCAAATGGACAAACTCATGAATTCCAGTATTATGAGCACTATGTTCACGGTTATATCCATTGAGTAATGCAGGTTTTGAAATAATCATATGTCTATTCATAACTCCATCACCGACCATGCCAAGGATGCGTCTATTTTTTCCATTCGTCTCATATTGATGATTGAATGTGTCTTTATAAATGAGTACTTCAGAGATATTATCGAAACGGCTACCCGGATATCCAAATAATGGAATTACAGCACTTGAGGCGACTAAGAGTCTGTCTTTGTCGTAGATTATGGTGTCTACTCCAGTGATTCGAGTTTTAGAGAAAAATTTTACAATGTCAACTTCGAATCGTACTCTTTCTGACGGTATGAGATGTTTGTAGAAATCTACTTCTTTAAGGAGTGTTTCCCTCCATCGTTGCTCAAAATTAGAATTGTCGAGCGATTCTTTTCGAAATATGAAATATGAAATTAGAGCACCCAAAATGATGACAGCTAGTATTAGTATAATTGTGGTTGTGCTCATATTTAATTTTTAAGAATCTACAGGATTATACTAACGTAATTTATCTCTCTAGTATTCGACGGCAAAATAGTTCTTTTGAAAATAGGATGGTGATTGATTGCATTCTATTTTTATCTTTACTGGAAATCACTTCTTAAACTACAAAGGCTCATGTTTTTATTAAGGTTTTATCCAATAGTAATTCTTCTTTATGCATTTTGCATTTATCATGCTTTTACAAATAAAGCAGATCAGAAATGGTTTTGGATAATATTGGTTTTTCCTTTTTTCGGGAGCGTTTTTTATCTGTATGATACATTCTACAAAAGGGATAAAATCAATGACTTGAAAGAAGAAGTGAAGAGCACACTGGTGCCTGACTATAAAACCAATAAACTAGAAAAGCATCTTAAGTACACAGATACAGTTTCAAATCGAATTATTCTTGCAGACGAATACTCTAGAAAAGGTGACTTCATACAGGCCTTGTCTCTTTACGAATCCTGTAATGAAGGACTATATAAAGATGATGTTCATCTACTTCTTAAGATAATTAAGAATAGCTATCTCCTCGAAGATTACAAAACAGCAATAGAATATGGAGATAAAATAAACGGTAAAAAGGAATTTGCAAATTCCAATGAAAAGGCAGCATATGCATGGGCGTTACATTATGAGAATAGAAATGACGACGCGGTGAAGAATTTTGAAGATCTAAATGTCTTGTATTCAAATTATGAAGCCAGATTAGAGTATGCTCGATTCTTAGGTCTCATTGACAAAAGAAGTGAAGCTAAATCCTTGATGGAAGAATTGATAGACGAAATAGATTCTATGGACAGTTATGAAAGGAAGTTGAAAAAATCTATTTATAAAGTGATAAAGAACGCTTATAATCGAATTTGAATAAACAACATTTAAGGCGCAATAACCTCCATGGGATCCATCACAAAATCATTCTTGATAACTTCATAGTGAAGATGAGGCGTCAAACTAATTCCTGAACTTCCAACTAAACCAATTACATCTCCTTTCTCTACAGTTTGAGCTTTGGCTATTTCTACCTTTGATAGATGGAGGTATCGCGTGCTGTATTGTTCATTGTGCTTTATGATAACATAATGACCAGAAGAGGGATTGTATCCAGCTTCAGAAACGGATCCGTCACCTGTAACTAATACTGGCGTGCCTTTGCTGGCTTTTATATCTATTCCTTTATGAAATCTCTTTGTGTTGGAAACTGGGTGAGTTCTTAGGCCGAAACCAGATGTGATTTGGTCTATGTCGCTATCGATCGGCCACCCATTTGGAATTTCTACGAATTCTTCGTTAGCAGTCGTAGCAATTAGTTGAGGAGTATTTTTACATTGGAAAGTAAAGTATAGACAAAGTAGCGTTATTGATATGATCCCAATAATCCACTTTTTTTTCTTCTTTTCGTTTTGATCGATGGACTTTAAGTCAGTTCGAGCTATGGTTTGATATGTATCTCTAATTGCTTTCTGTTCTGTAATGCCAAGCGCTACCGTATCTTCAATTTCTGAAAGATAATGATCTGTCATCTCCTGTATCTTATCATCACTAGATACTCCGGCCAGTTTTATCAACTCGGCGATACGCTCAACTACTCTAGGTGAATGAATCATAAAGATGGTTTTAGTAGAGATCGCAGATGACCAGTGAATTGTGTCAAAAGATCTATTTGCAAATTTATTTCTACTATAGAACTGTCATTTATAGAATAGTATTTTCTTATACGACCATTAACTTTCTCTTTCGATGAATTTATTAGCCCATCTTTCTCCAGTCTATGGAGAGTAGGGTAGATCGCTCCTTCTGTCAATAAGATCGCTGCATCTGTCTTGTCTTTCGTTTTTTGACATATTTCGTATCCATACATTCTACCATTTTCACTGAGTAGTGCTAGAACGATCGTATTCAATGTACCACTGAGAAACTTATTTTTTGCATCCATATATTTATCTTATTTGGATGATTTGACCGATTCTAAGTATCGATCGTTTTGAGATAGAATTTAAACTGCATATTTCAGATATTCTCAAACTATAAGATCTGGCCAATTGGGATAATGTGTCACCTCGTCTTACCTTGTGAAACTTAGGTTCATTCTTTTGCGAAACCAATGCTGTTTCTTCACTGGATAGCGGCTTTATCTTACTCTTTTTATAGGAGCTGTGCATTCTTGGACTTTTCCAGCTATTTGTTACCCAAAGCTCACTTCCATTTATGGTCTTGCTGCCATCAAAGTTGAATACATATTCTGGATGAATACACACGCCTTTATATCTTACTTCTAAATGAAGATGACTTCCGCGACTATTACCAGTATTCCCACCGAAACCTATTATTTGTCCTTCTTTTATAACATCGTTTGTTTTTACTGTATATGCTGATAAATGAGCATATACAGTCTCTACGTCATTTGCATGTCTAACGACTACCGTCTTGCCGTGGCCTCTACTGTAACCTACAAACCTAACCTTTCCAGGTAATACAGATCTTACAAAATCTCCGGTTACGAGATCAACATCAAAACCTCGATGTGGGCCTCTCCTTCGTCTGCCAAATCGAGAGGTGACAACTATCTTGTGATCGACAGGATGGGTGAAAGTCGTTTGATCAAATTCTATTTTAAACGGAGTTGGAAGTACTACATCTTTATAGGGGTTTATCATGTCACATTGCCAATAGTCATAGTGATTATGGCCTTCATGCTCAGTGCCGTCCGCTGGGATATTCGCTTCGCATAGTACTGTGTAAGATTGTTGACTGATTATTTCTCCAGTTGTTTCGTTTCTGTATGCTACATCATTGTCCAATCTGATTTTTTCGAAAAAGACATCCGTAGAGTCAGTTTCTATTACTAGAGAATCTGCTTCTTGAGCGAATATAAAGCTGGATGCAAAAACAAAGATGAAGGTAAATGTCACCTTCTTAAATAATAATAAATAATGCATTCTAAATAAGATATAAACTTGAATAATGTCAGTCGACTAAAACCTATTGCGAATATACATAAAGAACTTAGGTATGGAGGTTTTTAAGGTTTCTTAACAAAATATTTTGAATATGGAGATCAATGGATACTATTCAATAAAATGCAAAGGCTTATTTTTATTATTGAAATATGTGGTTTGTAGATTCGAAGTTATGCTAAGTCATTAATTCTAACCTTATATTTAAACCCTTAATATTTTAGAAAAAACTATATTTGCGGCATGACTGAGAAGATATTAATTTTAGATTTTGGATCTCAATATACTCAATTGATTGCTAGGCGATTACGAGAGTTAAACGTGTTTTGCGAAATCATGCCCTACAATAAGTTTCCTAAAAATGATCCTTCAATCAAAGGTGTAGTTTTGTCAGGAAGTCCATTTTCTGTTTTAGAAGAAAAAGCTTTGCAGATAGATCTTTCTGAAATTGTTGGACATTATCCAGTTTTAGCGGTTTGTTATGGAGCACAATATATTGCGCACAAAATGGGCGGTACTGTAGCAAGATCAGAGCATAGAGAATATGGGAAGGCAATGCTGCAGACGAATGCAACAACTGATGATCTTCTTGGAGGATTAGAGTCTGTTTCTCAAGTATGGATGTCGCATGGAGATACGATTACAGAGTTACCTGAAACATTCGAAATTATAGCACACACAGAAGATATTCCTGTTGCGGCATACAAATCGAAAGAAGGAGCATTTGCTCATCCAGTATACTGTCTACAGTTTCACCCGGAAGTGTATCACAGTCTATGTGGAAAGGATATACTTAGCAACTTTATACATAAAGTAGTTAAGTGTAAAGCCGATTGGACACCAGCTCACTTTGTTGAGGATTCTGTTGCTACTCTCAAAGAGAAACTTGGTACTGATAAAGTATTGATGGGACTCTCAGGAGGTGTTGATAGCACAATAGCTGCAACGCTTATCCACAAAGCAATAGGAGATAATCTATATTGTATATTTCTAGATAACGGTCTATTAAGAAAAGGTGAATTCGAACAAGTGTTGGATTCATATAAACACATGGGGCTGAATATCAAAGGTGTGAGAGCTGGCAAAGAATTCTTGTCAGAACTAGAAGGAGTCAGCGATCCAGAAGCAAAGAGGAAGGTTATCGGAAGAGTCTTTATCGAAGTATTCGAAGCCGAAGCAAAAAAGATAGAAGGAGTGAAATGGCTAGGGCAAGGTACCATCTATCCAGACGTGATAGAATCAGTATCAGTGCATGGTCCATCCGTAACTATAAAGTCACACCACAATGTAGGTGGTCTGCCTGATAAGTTAGACCTTAAGATCATAGAGCCGCTTAGGATGCTCTTCAAGGATGAGGTTAGAAGGGTAGGAACCCAGATGGGAGTCAATGACGAATTAGTTGGTAGACATCCATTCCCTGGTCCAGGTCTAGCCATAAGAGTATTAGGAGCAATTACAGAAGATAAGGTGAAACTTTGCCAAGAGGCGGATGCAATATTTATCAATAATCTAAGAAAACATGGATTGTATGATAAGGTATGGCAAGCAGGAGCAATCCTATTACCAGTGCAGTCGGTAGGCGTAATGGGAGATGAGCGAACATACGAATTTACGATCGCGCTTCGTTGTGTTAACTCAGTCGACGGTATGACAGCCGAGTGGAGTAATCTACCATATGACTTTCTAGCAATCGTCTCTAGTGAAATAATAAATCAAGTAAAAGGTATAAATAGAGTAGTTTATGACATCAGTACTAAACCGCCTGCCACTATTGAGTGGGAATAAATTGGCAACAAAGAGTTTTCTAAATCTGTTTTTTATTTTGGCTTTTGGCTTATTGCTTTCATCATGTGGAGGTACGGACAAAGCTGTGAAACGAACAACGAATAGAGGAACTTCAAAATCAACAAAAAGCCAGAAAGTTTCTAAAATTGGAAAGAAGAAAAAGGTAGAAGAAGTCGAATGGACTGAAGCTACTGATGATAGTAAGCCTCCAATAAAAGAACCTAAAAAGGTTAAAATTGAAGATGCAGAAATTATAAAAGAAGATGTCTATGATGTCACTTATTTCTTGCCATTTGATGCTGCATCATATGCTAGTTCTAAGTCTTCTTCGGATAGATTTGTTCAGTATTACTCAGGGCTTTTAGTAGCGACAAGAATATTGGAAAGAGAAGGGATAAACCTGAATATTAATATCGTAGATGAGAAAAAGAGTAGTTTTGATGGGATTCTTGCTTCATCCATAACCTCTGCAACAGATGTTATAGTCGGTCCATACGATAGGACAAAGCTAAAGAAAACGGCACTACTTGCTTCTCAAAAGCAAATTCCTGTAGTATCTCCATGGCAAGCTAGTCCGAAGATATCTAAGGAGAATCCTTATTACATTCAATTAAGACCAAATCTTGACGAACATTACTATTCTATTTTCGAGGATATAAAAACAAATCATGATGATTTAGAAAACGTATATATTCTTGGACGAATAAGTAGTCCAAAAGATAAAGATGGTAAGCGGACGAAAAAGCTTCATAAAATGGCGGAAGACGTTTGGGGAGAAAATGATGAGAATCATCTTCAAGAGTTTATGTTGATCCAGGATAGTATAGATATGGGCGAGACAGCATTCGATAGCATCTTTGTAGAGGACAAAACGAATGTGATGATTATACCTAATTGGTCATATGAGGATGAAGCATTTATATATGGAGCACTTCGAAGATTAAGCGTTGAAAAGGGAATGGCAAAAGTTGTCGTTTATGGGATGCCTATAATGATAGAATCTGAAAAGATCAATTTTGATTATTATAATTCATTGAATATGAAGGTTGCACGATCTAAGTTCGTCGATGAACGAGATGGTGATGTGATAAGGTTCAAAAGAGACTTTGTGAATACTTACGGCGCACTGCCAACTGATGATGCATACGAAGGATATGATAACCTTATGTATATCGGACGTAATCTAAATGAATATGGAAAGAACTTCCAATTTTATTTAAACAAGGATGAAGGATATTATTTACAAGCAAAATATAATGTAACACCAACAATCATAGATTCTCCCGATGATAGATTGGAGAAAATAAATTACTTCGAAAACAAAAATGTAGACATCATCGAGTTTAAGAATAATATATTTGTTAGAAATACAAAGTAATGGCAGTAGACGTAAGTTTGATCACAGAAGCTAGAGCTGAAAAACTTAAAGTCTTAGCAGCAAATAGACAGCAAGGACTAACAGTAATCTTGGAGAATATCTATGATCCACATAATCTTGGAGCTGTACTCCGAACATGTGATTCTGTAGGTATTGCCGAGGTATATGCACTATATACGGTAGAAAGTCCAGACGAGTTAAAGAAAATTTCGGGTCACAAAAGTTCTTCTGGATCTAAGAAGTGGGTTGATGTGCACATCTTCGATGATGCAGAGTCTTGTTTTACGGCTGTCAGAAAGAAATACGATAAGATATATGGTACTCATCTTGGAGCTGATTCAGTAGGGTTATATGATCTAGAGCTGGATAAATCTGTAGCACTCCTATTCGGAAACGAAAACAGAGGGATGAGCGAAGAGGCGCTTGCACTGGTAGATGGTAATTTTATTATTCCACAATCTGGACTTACAAAGAGTCTCAATATCTCTGTTGCTTGCGCAGTCTCCGTTTATGAGGCCAAACGACAAAGAATCATTGCAGGAATGTATGGTGGAGCTTTTGATGAGGGTAATTCATATCATATGGAATTATTCGAAAAGTATGTAAACAACTCTAGGCCGCTCAAGCCTAGTGCTGATTAGGTTTTCAATTTACTTTACAACTTTGTTTTTTCTCCGTTTCATTTCTTTTAGAATCATTTGATACTCTCGGCCCATTTCTCCACTAACGGCAGTGTTTTCTTGAGCACGTCGTATCAGATAGGGTATTACTTCTTTCACTTGCCCATATGGCATATACTTAGTGGCGTTAAACCCACTACAAGATAGATTGAATGTAATCTGGTCACTCATTCCATAGAGTTGACTAAAATTTAGATTTGTATGATTTCTAGCAATGTCATTTGAGATCATAAGCTCGGCTTGTAGCATATTGCTTTCTTCATTATGAGAAGCATTGAAGGATGCTATTTGTTCATGGTTTTCTACGCAGAATCTGATGGCTAGATTATAGTCTTTGTCAGTTGCCGCTTTGTCTTCTTGTATTGGTGATGGATAGCTATTTGTTAATGCTCTTGCTCTTTCTTTCTCCATGTATGCACCTCGTACTATTTTTGCAGCGAGAATATACCCTTTTGATTGTGCTTCCATGAATGAAGATTTCAGGTAGTCCAATCTATCATGGCGATACATTTGGAATGTATTGTATACCGTTGCTCTATCTTTATTATGTAGTTGTTGTAGTCTTGTGACTAAGGTGTCAATCACATCTTGAATCCAACTTTCTTCCGCATCTACGAATAGAGTGACCTTATTATCTTCAGCTGCTTGTCCAACAAAAGATAGGCGTTTTACTAGGTTTTGATATGCCTCTTGCTCGGATTCTGAAAGAGAAAGTTTTGATTGTAGCCTCTCCAAAAGTTCAATCTTAGCAAGTGCTGTTATCTTGATGCTTACGACAGCTACATTTTGATGTTGTGCAGCAAATGATATCGCTCGCAACATTTCTTCCATGGATGCATTGAAGTCAGATTCTGTTTGTTTTGCTTCAGCACCATAGTCCAAAACAGTTTGTACATTTTGATTCGCTAACTGACTAATTGCCAGCTGGCAGTCGGCTAATGATTCTCCACCACAAAAATGATCAAAAACTGTATTCTTTGTAATCCGCTCTACGAATGGGAGCTTCTTATTTAATGCCCAAAGTGCTAATTTGGATCCAAGATTAACAAGCAGCGGTCTATTCATCATGGAAAATAACCAAGAGCTCTTATTAAGTTCTGAATCTGATTTGCTCTCAAATGCTATCGTCGTATTATTGAATTCTGGTAACGAATTAAGATGTTTGCTCCCTTGCATAATTCCCTAATTGATAATTAATATTGAAATTAGAAGATCTGATTTCAATAAAAAGAAGCCAGGCTATCAACTGATATTTATGCCAACCTGACTTCATGATTAAAACTAAACTAAATTACTTTATTAAAAAAAATCTTAGAAAGTAAAACTCACTTTACTAAACACTCTTCTTCCATCGATACCAAACTGAGTTGTCTGCCATGGATATTTGAATCGTCCTACGAAATCTAGGTTCCTATCCTGCGGAGCACCACCTTCATATACATCGGCAAATGTATCAGGGTACACATTGAATAAATTAGATGATCCTACTGTCAATTTGATCTTATCAGTAAAAGCATAAGAGAAACTTAGATCTGTAAGCATCTTACCACCGTAAGTCGCATCATCTAATTCGTTGTTTGCTAGATATGTTACACTACCGTAATATAAGAATGAAAGCGTACTAGACAGTTTGTTCTTACTGTAAGTACCTGTTGCTACGATTTTAGTTCGAGGTCTCCAAGATTCTACTCTAGACACATCTTCTCTTGTGAAGATATTTCCAACCAATCCGTTTTCTTCGATAAAGTCAGAAGTTTGGATGTCTCCATCTACGGTAGTTTGATTGAAGTTACCTGCAATACTACCACCAAGTCTTCCACCAGCTAAATCGATTCCGCTGTAGTTAAATACAACATCTACACCCTGAGTTGTAGTTGATATAGCATTCAAGAAGAATCCCATAGATCCTACACCTACATTAGATAGTACTTGATCGATTGGAGATTCTGGATCCCCTGTTTGTGTTACTTGACCAGACAATACGATTCTGTCATCTACTTTGATACGGTATGCATCAACAGAGAATCCCATCTTATCAGATAATCTTGCTGTAAATCCAGCTCCTAGATTGAATGCAGTTTCTGGGTTTAATTTAGGAATTCCTAAGGCTCTAAGTGCAGGATTACTATTCGCAAGGATACCATTCTGTACGACTCCATTAGCCGTAAGTGTAGTTGTCAATGCGGTATAGTGAATCTGGTGTAAAGACGGTGCACGGAAGCCACTACTTACCGATGCCCTTACATTAAACTTACCATCTGCGATACGGTATCTAGAGTTCAACTTCCAACTCAGGTTAGTACCGAAATCACTATAGTTTTCGAATCTAAGCGCTCCTCCTATTAAGAAGTCTTTTGTTAAGTCAGCTGTAACTTCTGCGTATGCTCCGATGTTATTTCTGAAATTGATAGACTCATTCTCAGGTCTGAAACCAGGAAATGATTCTGAACCTGTACGTCCACCTTCTGCATCAGGATTCATACCATCACCATAAGAAGCGAATTCTCCAGCTTCAGTTTGGAATCTTTCTGACCTCTGCTCTATACCGAATGCTGTTGTCAATGAAGATCCATTGTCTCTTTCGAAAGTCTTGGAGATATCTAAGTTATTCACAATATGACTGAATTGATGCGCACCATTGTAAAAATCACTTGGGCTACTTCCTGCATAAGATTGGTTGAATGAGTTTACGATATAGTAATCTATTCTACTTTGTCCTGTTGTAGTACTCAAATCAAAATTCCATCCACCTCTTACTGTTTTTAATCCTGCTGTCAATGAATGATCACCAATTTGTGGTGCCATTTCAGCTAAGAAAAATTCAGTGTCAGGGTATATCGCCTCAAATCCCGGCACCCAATATGGTACTCTTGCAAATTGTGGCGCCGAACCTCTTCTATTTACCGCTGTACCGAAGAAGTATAATTCTGTTTCAGTCTTTTCTTCTAATGTATAACCTGCATTAAGAGAGTAGTTAGTAATCGTCATGTCTGGTAATCCTACTTGGAACCCTGCAGACTTCTCTCTACCTAAGAATGATGTCAAATCAGTCAAACTGAAATCAGTATCATCAGAAACACCCCAATATCCAGCTTCATCGGCTACACTTGTGATTTCTCCTGCACGCTGAGTTCTCTTTTGGTCGAAGTAACCAAAGTTGAAATTAGCATATCCTTTTTTAGTGATGTTTACACCGAATCCAGCTTCTACTTGATACTGCTGTCCGTCCCCTTCTGTAGTCGTATTGTATCCTACATTCACGAATGGATCAGATTTCTTTTTCAAGACTAAGTTGATTACACCGGCTACGGCATCAGATCCGTATTGTGCTGCTGCTCCATCTCTCAAAATCTCTACTCTTTCGATGGCTGAAGACGGTACTGACTTCATATCTACACCCACTTCTCCTCGACCTGGAGTTACGTAACTGTATACAAGAGCACTCGCATTCTTCCTTTTTCCATTTACCAATACGAGTGTCCTACTTGGAAATAAACCTCTCAAATCCGCTGGGCTAAAATGAGCCGCTGCATCAGATATTGGTTGTTCTGTAGCATTGTAAGATGGTACTTTGAACATCAATTGCTGGTCCAATACTCCTTTGCCAGATTTCTCTAAAGTGGCAGCGCTGATATTATCAACAGGTACAGGTGCATCATACGATGTACGTGGCTTACCTCTAGAACCTAAAACAGTAATCTCATCTAGATTTACACCTTCACTTAGGGTTACATTGATAGCGTCAGTTCCTGATACTGTCACTTCTTCATTGCTGAATCCTGCATAAGAGAAACGAAGTAAGTCTCCATCTTTTGCTTCAATAGTAAAGCTACCGTCCACATCAGTAATCGTTCCTGTAGATGTACCTACTAACATTACTGTTCCTCCGATGATAGCCTCACCATTAGTGCTTGTTACTACTCCCGATACACTTTGTGCATACATGCCAATGGTACAAACCATAAGGAGCATTGTTAGAATTGTTAATTTTCGAATCATTTTTAATAGTTTAAATGGTTATAAAATTGTTTCAGCTTCTCCTTTAAATCAACATTCCAATTAAGCAATAAAATGTCTAGCCTAATAATGTGCATCATTAAGTGATTTGACTGTAATCTTGTATTATTGATATGTAGTTTTCTCGCTCGCTACACCTTTAGCAAACGCATTGTTTTCTAGCTTAGTTGATTTTTTGTTTTCAAATGGTTATAGGTATATTTTCAAAAAGTAAAATTCATTTTTGTGAGGCCTCTTATGCCATCGATTCCTATTTGCATTGTTTGCCATGGATACTTGAACCTGCCTACGAAGTCAATGTTTCTATCATTTGGTACACCACTATAAGCTTCCGCAAAAGTATCTGGATAGACATTGAATATATTGAGCACCCCAACTTGCCATTGAATATTAGGTCGTATGGAGTAGGTGAGAGACCAATTTGTCAATGTTTTAGGAGAATATCTTGCATCATCCGCTGGATCATTAGGATGTTTGTACGTTACCGAACCGAAATAATTTAGGCCTACAGTAGTTGATATATCTCCTTGTGAATATGTAATATTATATAAGATTTTCTGTCTAGGTCTCCATGTTTCCAATCGTGAAATATCTTCTCTAGAGAACACTTCATCCATCAGATCATTACCTTCTATGAAGTCTGGTAAGTTGACACTCATAACCTCTGTTTTGCTAAAGTTGGCCGCAATGCTACTTTGGATATGACCTTCGCCTATTGATATTTTACTTAGGTTAAATATCAAATCAATGCCTGAAGTTGATGTGTTCACAGCATTCAAAAAGAAGCCAGCTGATTCAGTATTTATATTATTCAAAAACTGATTGATAAGAGAGTTCTCATCTGGCTGCATTCCTATTTGCCCAGACAAAACAACTCTGTCATGTACATCTATTTTGTAGAGGTCAGCAGAAAAACTTATCTTATCAGACAGTCGATATGTAAATCCTGCACCAAGATTGAATGAGGTCTCAGGCTTTAATTTAGGAACTTCCAGTAAGGCAAGACTAGGATCTAGGTTATTTAGAATTCTATTTTGTACTATTCCTGTGGGTGTCAGTGTAGTGGTCGTAGATGCATAGTATATCTGATGCAGAGATGGTGCTCTGAATCCATTACTTACCGAAGCTCTAAGGTTCAGTTTTTTTGGAATCAACTTATATCTTGCATTCCATTTCCAACTCAAGTTAGTTCCGAAATCACTATAATGTTCTACTCTAGCTGCAGCACCAGTCTGAAGGTTGTCATTAATGTCAGTTGTTAACTCAGAATAGATACCGATGTTGTTTCTAGTGCCACGTACAGCATCTTTTGGATTTAATCCGCTAAACGATTCAGATCCTATCCTGTCCAGCAAATCTGGAGTTCCATCTCCATAAGAAGCGAATTCTCCTTCTTTGGTTTGGAAGATTTCTAATCGTTGTTCTGCACCGATAGCAAGCGTAACAGATTTGACGCCTTCGGGGTGAAATGTCTTAGTGATATCAAGATTGTTTACTAAGTGCTTGAATGAGTGTGTCCCATTATAAAAATCTTTTGGGCTATTCTCAGCCAATGATTGGTTGAATGAATTCTTGATGAAGTAGTCAATCTTGTTATCACCAAACGTAGAGCTGAGATCCATTTTCCAATCGTTGATACTGTGGCGTATTCCTCCGGATAGGGTATGGTCGGCAATCTGTGGTGCCATTTCAGGTAAGAAGAAGTCTTGACCGGGATATATCGACTCGAAGCCCGTTACCCAATAAGGTCCTCTTGCAAACTGAGGTGATCTTCCTCCTCTGTTCATCAGTGTTCCAAATAAGTAAAGTTCTGTATCACTTTTATTATCAAAACTGTAACCTGCATTTATAGTAGCATTAAAAGAGTGTATATCAGGCAAACCAACTTGGAAGCCCGCGTTTGGATTTCGATCTAGGTATTGCTCGAATTCATCAAGAGAGAAAATCGATGTTCCCCAGTGATTCGCTTCTGCTTCTGCACTTGTTATTTTACCTGCGCGCTGAGACCTTTGCTGCTGATAGTAACCAAGTGTAAATGTGGCAAACCCTCTTTCTGTGACATCCAATGAAAAACCAAGTGAAGTCTGATAATTCATGCCGTCGCCCTCATGTGTAATGCTGTATCCAGCATTGAAGAAAGGATCTATTTTCTCTTTTAATTCTAAATTTATCACGCCAGCAATAGCATCTGATCCATATTGAGCTGCCGCGGCGTCCCTTAGTACATCTATGGATTGTACAGCATCTGGCATAATTGACTTTAAGTCTACTCCGACTTCACCACGACTAGCGGTTACATAGCTGTACAGTAATGCACTTGTGTTTTTTCGTTTGCCATTGACCAAGACCAATGTCCTACTTGGAAGTAATCCTTTGAGATCAACAGGGTTGAAGTGTGCGGCTGCATCAGAAACGGGATGTTGCGCGGAGTATAATGATGGGACGATCTGCGCCAGTTGTTGGTCAAGCGTATTCTCTCCTGTTTTATTAAGTTGATCTATAGATACGTGATCGATAGGAACTGGAGAGTCGAAGTGTGTAGACGGGAGTCCTCTAGATCCCAAAACGGAAACAGAGAATAATAATACGCCTTCTTTTAGTTGTACATCGAGCTCTTCTTCCTTCAAAATTGCCAACTGTTTCGAATCATATCCGGTAAAAGAGACTTCTAGCTGCTCAGCATTCTTTGGGAGCGTTAGTTGATATCTGCCTTCTTCATCACTGATCGTGCCGTGTGTCGTACCTAAGATTAATATCGATGCACCCACAAGAGGGGAGCCCTCAATATCTGTTACTGTTCCGACCAGTTGTTTTTCTTTTACTGCGCGACGATTTAACGCTGGTGAATTATTATTTGATCCTATCAGTTTATTTTCATAATCCAACTTGCCGATCGTATCATTTCGACGTTGGCTATTTCTGAAGGGACTGTCGTCGGGAGTGTTATGCTTATAGATGGTGTAGAAGTTTAATCCTAGGTGCTTATGGCTAAGTCCAGTATTCCAAAGTGCTCTATTTATAGCGGAAGTTAGTTCCTCTTTCTCTACAGGACTAAATTTTACAGATACACTTTTTACATCTTTAGTATTGTAGGAGAAAATGACATCATATTGATTTTGCATTGCTTTCAAAACCTCGGCTAACGGTCGCTCAACATCAGTAGACGACATAGCAACTACTTTATCTTGGATGCCACAGCAAACAAGAAGAAGAATTGCGATAAGCTTTAGTTTAAAGAGGTCCATGCTTTTATTTAATGATATATTTTGCTTCTATTTTTTGAATGTCCAATTTGAATATTTCTTTAAGCGTCTCGATAGTGATATCTAGATCTTGCACAGGTATCCCTCCTGTGAATTTTTGATCAGATTCTTTTTTTGCAATGTCTTCGAAGTTAATGTCATAGACCTTACTTACCACCAAAAGCACTTGCTCCAATGAAGATTCCTCGAATAGGATCACTTTGTCTTTCCATGCAATATTCTCAAGTGCATCGGATTTTCTATTCTCGATCACTTTGTCATGTTTCTTTGTATAACTCACTAAATATCCAGGTTCCATTTCTAGTAGATTCCTCTGACTTTCACCAAGATTTAGTTGCACTTTACCCTCATCTAGGTAGACGCTCGTCTGTTCGTCCTCAGTATTTACATTGAATTGAGTACCTAATACTTGCACGACTAGATCATTAGTCGTTACCGTAAATGCCGCATTCTCTAATGGCTTCTTAGTTACATTAAAGAACGCTTCTCCATCCAACTCGACATTCCTTACATCATCTTCTAAGTAGCTGAGCGTGGAGTTCTTATTTAGGGTTACTAATGTACCATCTTCGAGAAGGATATCTTTCTGTTCTTCTAGCGTAGTCCAAACGATTTCTTGATTGGCTACTCCCGAAGAAGTGTAAGTCCAAAGTCCCAGTCCGGTAATAATCAAAAACGAAGCGGCTATTCGCCAAGCATTTGAAATTCTGAAAGGAAGTATCTTCGATTTCGCATGTTTTGATTCTGATTCGATCTTGGTACGTAATCGACTTAGAGCTTCTTGACTCCGTTGTTTACTTATCATTTTGATCTCAGTATCGAAATGTTCGATAGGTAACTTAGCAAGCTCTGCCAATTCTATATGCTGTGGATGAGCACTAAAATAAGCGTCCCATTTGGCGATGTCTACCTTGTTGACTTGTTTTACCCAGTTAGTAAAGCTGGGATCCGCTTGCCATTTTTCTATTAATTCTAATTCTAAAATATTCATTAATCTTTTCTTTAGGATGCTTTGTAATTCATTGACTTGAGCATTCCGTTTTTCTATTACTTATATAGAGTGTATGTTCGTGAATGCATAACATCGATATTTATCTTTTTTATGAAAAAAATATAAAATACAACAAAACCTGCAAGAGTCGATCGGCTGACAATTTCAATTTCTTGAGGGCTTTGTATACCATATTAGCTACTACTTGCGGCTTGATACCCATAATTTCTCCTACTTCTTTCCCCGTAAGTCCATTAAAATATTTGAGATAGACAGCTTCTCTCTGTCGCCATGGAAGGTCATTAAGCATATTGACGAGTGTCTTATTTCTTTCTTGCTGTGATTTTTGAGTGATCAGAAAATCCTCTTGTAGGAATTGCATGTCCGTAGGAATTGCTGATAGTTCTTCGAATTTAATAAAAGCCTTTTTCTTCAGAAGAATCCTTCGTCGGAAGGAGGTTAGCAGATATGCTTTTATGTTTTTTATATTGGCTAAATCTATTTCTTTTTGATGAATGTAGAGAAACAACTCTTGGATACATTCTTCGACAATGTATTCATCTCCAATTATCTTTTTTCCAAAACTAAACAGCAAGGAATGAAACTGAAGAAAGATTTCATTGAATAATTTCTCCTCTTTTGTTAGCATAAATCTATTGTGGTACGACTATAAATTTTGATATTCTTCATCTTACAATTTTACACTTTCGTTTCAATAAGTTCTAAGCTATCGAAAAACAAATTGCTTTCACATATAAAGAGTCTATTATCTTAAAAGTATAACATCAATCTTACTAATTATACCTCCTTATTTTACAATTAAAATAATCCAATGAAGGACTTACCGATCTTCACTGTCGTATCAGTTGCATGATTCATACTGCCCGAGGATAATACGATAATCCGTTTTGCTACCCGTCGAATGTATATGATTTTTGTGATAAGCAAAATCCTATACTCATTTCGAATTACTTACTTATATTTGAATTTTCGAAAATGATAAACGGAACAAGTCGGAAACGATTGACAAAAAAACCATCAATTATGGCATCTAAGAAAAACATCCTTTCAAAAATAAGAATTCTAATTACTCAAGGGTTTGCTACTCCAGAAGAGGCTTTCTCATTCTTCGATAAAAATGATGATGGCTACCTCAATAAGAAGGAACTTAAGAAGCTAGTCAAGAAAGCAAAAGTAAATAGACTGATTTCTGGTATGGTTGCTGGAAAAATGATTGAAGGGCTTGATAAAGATAAGAACAAGAAGTTCGATTGGTCAGAATTTAAACTTGCAGTGGA
>CALKXE010000056.1 GCA_938003955.1 uncultured Saprospiraceae bacterium
TTTGACAGAAAGTTTGTGCCCAGAAGCTAATGTTCTGTTGTCTCCTTGACTGCCTATGCCGACATTTCCTGTGATCCAAAATAGATTAGATGAAAAATCTCCGTAGACAAGAGGCTCTGAAGTTGAACTATTATCTATATATAGTTTATCACTAGTTGTTTCATTAGATCCAGAATTTCTACCAAGAAAAACATTTCTGCTCCCTGAGATATTGTTTATTCCTGCATTTGATCCTAAGAATACATTATCAAAACCTGTTTCGTGATTCCCACCGGAATTAATACCAATAAATGTATTATATCCTCCTGTGGTAAGGCTCTTTCCTGCTAATGCACCGTAAGCAGAATTGTTTACTCCTGAAGATGTAGATTCTCCTGTATCTTTTCCTACATAAGTATTACCATCAGCGTTTGAAAATTCAATTGTAGAAACTCCAGATGCATTTTTTGTGAATCGTATTTTTTCTGACCCTCCCAGATCAAACCTTATCGCATCTTCATCTGTGGATTCCTCTACCTGAATTTTTGTGTCTCCATCTGTATCAGATATGATTGTTACGATAGGAGTTCCCCATGATAAATTACCTGAACCATTGGTCTGCAAGACTTCAGACAACGCACCATCGAACAATGGTAAAGTATATTGATCGTTAATGTTAATTGTCCCTGCGATCTGTAATCTAGCACCTGATGTAGGTACTTTACCAATTCCAATATTATTTGCTTGAATGTGCAACAAATCATCGCTCGATTCTTCAATGAAAGCGTAATTTGCATCTCCAAAATTTATCTTACCTCCGTATTCTACATTTCCTTCAGAGCCACGTATTCTCATAGTTGATGAATCATCCGATTTAATATCTAAAACGTGCGTAGCAGCTGTTGCTCCCAAATTAATGGATAACTTTTCTTTGACCTTTACTGTACCATTGAGAGCCAGAAGGTCATTATCAAATTCTCCGTAGATCAACGCCTCTTCCGCTGGCGCACTAGTATTTTCAATAAATAGTTTATTAGACCCGATTACATTTCTGCCAGCTTCATATCCTATTAATACATTGCCAGATTTTCCAGAACTATTAAATCCTGCATACCTGCCAATGGCAACATTGTTATTCCCATCATATATGTTTTCTAGTGCTCCATCACCAATGGCAACATTATAAATTCCACCGTTACCATATGTCATAGCATTGTGTCCAATTGCTGTATTGTGCATGCCGTCGTCGTTACCCCATAGAGAAAGAACTCCAACTGCTGTATTAAATGACCCAGTATAGTTCTTATTCATAGAAATTAATCCTACTGATACATTTCTTTCTCCAGAATAATTATCTGCCAAGGCTTCTTCGCCTATGGCAACATTTCCATCACCTATTAAACTATCCATATCCATTGAACCAAATCCTATAGCAACATTTTGTTGACTATTAAGAAACTCTAATCTTGGATTACCACTTCCAGCCTGACGAAATCGAAAATACTCAGTACTATCTAATTCTATTCGAACTATATCATCATCTATAGCTCCTTGTAAAGAAATTCTTGTGTCACCGTCATCATCTTCTAATTCACTAGAAACTTGACCGATTTGATGCCACTCAGTACCTGTGTAGAAGTAGAACCCTTGATCAGTGGGTTGGAAGATCAATAGACCAATCGCAGGTGATATTATGTCACTCGTATCTAATCTAGGGATGAGTAGCCCTTTATCAGTGGATGAAACATCAAGGATGGAACTTGGATCAGGCGTCTGTGTACCTATCCCAACTTGGCAATAGGCAACCTGAATCATGAAAAGTAAAATAGAAGTATGAAATAATCTATTAAATTTCAATTTATTGATTTTAAAAAAAAAGGTTTTCATATTAGAAGCTTTGATTAATTTAATGCTACAAAAGTATAGTGCCCATTCTCTCTATTCACTACCCAATCATGTAGTCAAGGCAAAAAAATAGCCAGAAGAAAATGATCCTTCTGGCTATTTATCGTATTCAAAAAAATATTTCTAATCTACATTTTTATAAATTTTGTAGTCTTCATCTCGTCATCTACTATGAATGAGATAATGTATACGCCACTGTTGAGGTCATCGATTGATACTCGTTCGTTGATCATTGATGCACTTTTATAGCTATTTTTAAATAATAGCCTTCCTTGTATATCAATGATTTGAATAGAATATTCTTTTGATTCTGATAGTCCCGCTTCGATGTTGATGAAGTTCTGAGCGATCGTTGGATATATCAAGAAATCTTCTAAAATATCTATCTCTGATACAGAAGTACTCATCATTACCTCGAAAGTAAACGTATACATACAGCCTAGTAGATTAGTGACTGTCACCGTATGGATTCCTACGGAAAGATCCGTAACCATATTACCAGTTTGTCCATTGTCCCATAGAATATTAGCTACAAAACCAGGATTGGATGTTACTATCTCTGCAGTGCCTCCTTCTGAAGATGTAGCATCCGTAGTGGTGATATCTGCGAGTAGCGCTTCTATATCTTGATCTAAGGTATAACTCAGTGTAACCGAACAGCCATTGTCTGATGTTATCATTACAGAATAATCTCCAGCTAAAGAAATAGTCACCGACTCATTAAGTGAAATGATGTTGCCATCTAATGTCCATTCATATGAATAGTCTTGAGTAGCTTCTACGGAAACCGAAATAGAATTGTCATCACAATCAATTGTTGGCAAGCCAAGAGTGGCTACAGGTAGATCATCATCAATAGTTACTTGTACAGTAGTTGTATTGGTACATCCATTCGTTCCCGTTACGGTCAATGTATAGTCTCCCGGAAGTGTTACCTCGGGATTTTGTTCTTGAGAGACAAATCCACCTGGACCTGACCAATCATAGTCAACTTCATCATTGCTATTACCTACTAAATTAATAGCTGATGATGAACAACTAATCACTCCACCAAGAGCAATTACTGTCGGTTCATTGTTATCAAGTGTAACTGTAACTTCAGTCTCTGATACACATCCATTATCAGAAGTTACGGATAGAGTATATGCTCCTGCAGAATTTACCGATGGATTTTGTTCTGTAGATTCGAATCCGCCCGGTCCAGTCCATCCGAAACTTACTCCTTGAGTTGTTGAGTTTCCCATCAATTGCACTTCTGTACTATTACAATCAAGGATTCCACCTGATGCAGATATATTGGGTAGATTTTCATCAGCAGTTACTTCTGCAGTTGCTGTTTTAGTACATCCATTGGCTCCCATTACTGTCAAAGTATATGTGCCAGGAGAACCAACATCTGGATTTTGAGTAGATGAGGCGTAATCATTTGGCCCAGTCCAGTTGAATGTGACATCTGCAGTAGTTGAAGACCCCATGATTTGTACAGTATTGGCGTCACAGTTGATCTCTCCACCAATAGCGGACGCAGTTGGTGTTGCTATATCTTGACTTACAGATATTGTATTTTGAACGGAACATCCATTCTGCCCTGTTGTTGTTACGATATAGTCACCAGCGTCGCCCACCTCAGGGTTTTGTACATCAGATGAGAAATTATTTGGCCCAGTCCATGCGAAGGTCACATCATTCGTTGAAGTTGTAAGAGACAACTCAATCATAGGATTAGTACAATCAATGATGCCATCTGCAACGGTAACTTGAGGAACTGAGATGTCTTCTGTAACCATTACATCAGTTGTAGCTGTACATCCATTAGCTGCCATTACTTCTACTGTGTATTCACCTGCTTCAGCTATGATAGGGTTCTCATCGGCAGACATAAACCCTCCGGGCCCAGTCCAAGCAAAAGCCACTCCATCTGTCGCTTCTGGCATGAGTGTTACAGTCGTATTTGCACAATCTATCTCATCACTGTCTACACTAACTGTTGGGATCGCTATATCTTCTTCTATTGTAACAGATGTTGCAGATGAACATCCATTTGCAGCTTCTACAGTAATTGTGTATTCTCCAGCTAAATCTACTGTAGGATTAGCCATTGTTGACGAAAATCCGTTTGGTCCTGTCCATTGATATGTCACTCCAGCAGTGCTAGAAGAAGATGTCAATTGGACCTCTGAATTAGTACAATCTATTGTGCCGCCATTGGCGGTGAGATTAGGTACTTCTATATCTTCATTGACATCGGTAGATACAGTACTGCTGCACCCATTGTCAGACATTACGGTCAACGAATATGAACCTGCTACATCGACGATTGGGTTCTGTGTATTAGAAGAAAACCCATTAGGACCTGTCCATTGATACGTAGCATTGGCATCAGATGAGCTTGCTGTCAATGTAACAGTAGCATTGTCACAATCTATAGTCCCACCTACTGCTGTGGATGTCGGTATTTCTGTATCATCTTCTACTACCGCCAATCCTTCTGCAATACATCCATTTGGTGCAGTAATAACCAATACATAATCACCAGGAACAGTTACTTGTGGTTCTTGATCTGAAGAAGAAAAACCATTTGGTCCCGACCATGCATAAGTAACACCTGCAGTATTGGATGATCCACTGATGGTAACTTGAGATGTAACACAATCGATTGTGCCACCATTAGTAGTAATATTGGGTACATCTGTGTCGGCTTCTACGATGGCTTCATCAGTGGTAGTACATCCAGCACTTGTAGAAACGGACAGCGTATATACCCCCGCTTGATTAACGGATGGGTTTTGATCAGTAGATGAGAAACCACCTGGGCCAGACCAAGAATAATCAACTCCTGATGTCGTAGAGCTACCCATAATTGTAATGTCAGAACCAGAACAATCTAATGTGCCTCCATTAGCTGTTGCATCAGGAAAATCTTGATAAACGACTGTAATATTATCTTCAGAACAACACCCTGACTCCCCAGTTACGGTAACAGAATATGTTCCAGCGGTGATTACAGTAATACCAGAAGTCGTCTCTCCAGTAGACCACATGTAATCTCCAACTAAACCTGAAGAATTGATGACAACTGTTGCTCCAGTACATGCAGTAATATCATCTCCAAGTTCTATTGCTTCATCATTGAATACAGTTACCGTCCAAGTAGCTTCTTGTATATTATCGCAGAAATCAATTGCGCTCCAAATATGAGTTTCGACGAAGGCATTTTGATTGATACTGCAAGATAGAGCTGAAGTGCTAAAGCTATATTCTATTAGATCCGTTACATCTCCTGCACATGCATCACTAGCTGTGATGGTTGGAAAGAAGGGAACCTCATCATTACAGTTTAATGTGATATCTGCTGGTATACCATTGATGGTAGGTGGTGTGAAATCATAATAATCAATAGTTAAAGCTACGAAGGCAGTATTACCACAGTCATCTTCTGCTATATATGAAATGACTGTATTTGAAGAGGAGTTTGCTCCTCCAGTTGCATCGCAGAGACTGCCTTCTGTTTCAGAAGATACAGTAATAGTTGCAGCTCCATTACATCCACTTGCCGTTGGTATATTGGCTGCGATGATCGCATCTAAATCGTCCACACCGCAAGTCGCTGTCAAAGTAATATTTCCATTATTAAATGGAGCATCAAATTCTGGAGCGACATCATTCATAATGGTAATGGTAAAAGATTCCGTAGCTTCATTGCCACATCCATCAATCGATGTGTATACGTATGTGATCACTTCTTCTGGTTGACCAACGAGGCAATCACCAAAGGTTGAGGAACTAGACAATGTCATCTCGCTTGTAATATCTCCTTGACAAGCATCATTAGAAAAAACATCAACACCGATTTGAGGCATTGTAGGCAGATCTTCGTTGCAACTGATGGTAATGTCAGCTTGGTTCATTCCTGTGATCACAGGAGGGGTGTAATCTAAATAATTTATAAGAATTCCAATAGTATTTGAAGTTTGATTTCCACTTTCATCCACTAAAAAATAGTACCAGTCATCGTATTTAGATGAACCACATAGAGATTGGATAGTATTTTGATCAAACAAAAGAGATGTTTCACTACAATTATCAGTACCAGTAAGTTGTGATATATTGTCGGCTACTATTTGTTGTATATCATCTACGCCACATTCAGCGTTAATGATAATATCATCACTTTGTGTCCAAACAGGTGTGGTATTATCTTCAATTACAATAACCTGCTGACACGATACTGTATTTCCCGCTTCATCAAAGACTACCCAATCAATGATTAATGTACCTGTTCCTTCAAATTCATAAGTGAATTGGAACCCTGGAGCAATTGGGTATACTTGATTAAGGAATAGATCTATATTTGTAATAAGATCGCCAGTTGTGCTGTTTGTAACAGTTCCCGACACTCCACTACAATTGTCAAACAGATCGGGATCTGTTACTATTGTAGTTGCTTCACAAAGCTCATCCACTGATAACGTCTGATCGTCTGGACAAAGGAATGTTGGGAATTCTGAATCCGTTGGTTCAATACTGATTGGAGTCTCTGTAGGAAGGCAGCCAGAGTTTTGTCCAGTTCCTGATTGAGAATCTGCTATATATAGAATATTAGCATCTGTATTCGTTGTGAATAATTCGTTATCCTGCTGCGAATATGAATTATAATTAATATTGTCCACGGATGCCCAGATACCAGGACAAATTCCTGGATTGACATCAAAAATTATTTGTGTTTCTTCTCCAGCGCATTCTGGATTAATTATTAAAACAGTCTCCGTTTCTGGACAAATATTATCAAAACCTAGTCTTACGCAAGTTATATTGAATGTCTCACCAGTAGTGATGCAAGCCTTGAGTCGCCATACACCATTCGGATTTATCATGTTATCGTTTAACTCTGAATAATCATCTATTGGTTGAAACGTTTCGCCTGCAATTGAGGATCCAGCTTGGGTAGTCGTTGGATAGTCTAGACAGGGAACAAACGTAACGCCCACACCTTCATTTCCTTGCCAATTTTGAAAAGAATTATCGAAATATGATGCTATAGTGTATTCATCTCCATTAGGAGCTTCCAATATAAAGTAAGAGTTAAAAAATGACTCAGTTGTATTAAAGCCAATGTAGACCTCAATTATTCCAAAATTATTTACACCGAGTGTTTGTATTCCACTTACATTAATATCTGTAATAGTTTGTTGATCTCCTATACAAGCTCCTTCAATTTGAAGAGTCGTACTGCAATCTTCATTGAAGAAGTTTGTTTGTGCGTAGGTAGTTACTTGCAGAGGAATTATAAAAGCAAGGATTAAAATAAATTTATAAACTAAGGTTTTCATTTTTTTGAAGTATTGATTAATTAATACCACAAAATTAAAATGAAGGTAGCTTGCTAGGACTACCCATTCATGTAGTCTTGCACTATTTAAATACAAGCTAATAGCTAAATATGAATCAGCGGTATGATTTATTATTTTCTTTCTTGAATCTTTCGTTCCAAATCCTCAATTACCGATTATATATTATCTTGCGTCAAAATTGTGAATGTAGATTACATTTACACACATCTAAAAACCATAGTATGGGAAATATAAAAGCCGCTATAACAGGAGTCGCTAAGTACGTGCCTGAAACCATAATGACCAATGCTGATCTTGAAAAAATAGTTGATACCAACGACGAATGGATTGTATCAAGGACAGGGATCAAGCAAAGGCATATATTCAAAGAAGAAGGAATGGCTACGTCTGATATGGGTGTACGTATGGTCAATAGGCTACTAGAAAAAACAGGAACGCATCCTGATGAAGTAGAGTTGTTGATTTGTGCTACGATTACGCCTGATATGACTTTCCCAGATACAGCAAATACGATTTGTAGTAAAGTGGGTATTAAAAATGCATTTGCATTTGATATCAATGCTGCTTGTAGTGGGTTTTTATACGCATTGTCAACTGGGTCGAAATTTATTGAGTCAGGTTCTCATAAGAAAGTAATAGTGCTTGGATTAGACTTTATGTCGTCCATCATAGATTATACAGATAGAACTACATGTGTCATCTTTGGTGATGGAGGAGGGGCAGTTTTACTAGAACCAGATGCAGAAAACGGAATGATAGATTCTGTTTTTAATGGAGATGGTAATGGTAGACAATACCTGCATATGAAAGCTGGAGGATCATTGCATAGACCTACTGCGGAATCAGTAGCGGCGAGAGAACATTATGTAACTCAAGACGGAAGACCAGTATTCAAAGCTGCGGTGACTAACATGACGAAATCATTCAACGAATTAATCAAGAGAAATAACTTGACGATAGATGATATAACATGGCTAGTCCCCCATCAAGCGAATATGAGGATAATAAACAGTGTAGGTGACATGATTGGATTTCCAAAAGAAAGAGTGATGGTCAACATCCAAAACTATGGAAATACAACTGCGGGAACACTTCCATTGTGTCTTGCAGATTATGAGTCTCAATTGAAGAAAGGAGATACGTTAGTCCTTACTGCATTTGGAGGTGGATTTACTTGGGGATCTACGCTGCTTACATGGGCGTACGATGGAGAATAGGAAGTAGGTCTTCATATTTAAATTGTCAATAGTGAAGTATTTATTCCGTTAGATGGAATTTAATTTCGCATCTTGACGTAAATTATAGTGATATAAGGCAATTGTATTTTCGAAGAGAAGAAATCGGAGATTATATAATTGACTCAATTATAAGCCAATCGATCTGCTTAGTATTTTTATATTTGCACTCGATTTAACACAAAATGAATTAGAAACAATGGCTAGTACATCATCAGATATTAAGAACGGACTTTGCATGAATTATAATCATGACGTATTCAAAGTAATACAGTTTCTTCATGTAAAACCTGGAAAGGGTCCTGCATTTGTGAGAACAAAATTGAAAAGTCTCACTACAGGGAAAGTCATAGATAATACATTTCCTTCAGGTCATAAGATTGACGAAGTAAGAGTAGAAAGAAGAACATACCAATACTTATATCCTGACGATCAAGGATTTAATTTTATGAATAATGAAACTTTCGATCAGGTTAATATTCAAAAAAAAATGATTGATAATTCAGATCTTATGAAAGAGGGTAGTGATGTGGAGATATTATTCCATGCAACTAATAATACACCGCTTACGATTGATCTTCCTCAATATATCACACTCAAGGTTACATATACTGAGCCTGGTGTTAGAGGGAATACAGCAACGAATGTATCAAAGCCAGCCACGGTAGAGACAGGAGCGGAAATCAAAGTTCCAATCTTTATCAATGAAGGTGATTTGATTAAAATAGATTCTGCAACAAGAGGTTATGTAGAAAGAGTAAAAGCTTAAAAAAATTCTTACCCAATGAATTATAAAGAAATAACAGACCTAATTAAATTGGTCAATAAAACTGATCTAGCTGAAGTGAAGCTTAAGGATAAAGATTTCGAAATCTCTATTAGAACAAGTAATTTTCAGGGGAAATCGACACAGGTATTACAATCTGGATCGGCACCAATAATGCAAATGCCAATGGCTCATGCAGCTGTTTCTGCAGCGTCAGAAGTTTCTGCTGCTCCATCAACTAAAGCTGAAAAAGCTGCGGAAAGTACAGAAGGTTTACTAGAAGTAAGATCACCGATAGTAGGTACATTTTATAGATCAGCAGCTCCAGATAAACCGCCTTATGCAAAGGTAGGTGATTCTATAGAAAAGGGAGCAACTGTATGTGTAGTAGAGGCTATGAAGTTGTTTAATGAAATCGAAAGTGAAGTAAGTGGTACTATCGTGAAAGTGATGGTAGAAGATGCGGCACCAGTAGAATACGATCAAGTATTATTCCTGGTAGATCCTAGTTAATTATAGATGAAATAGAAATCCTAACCTATAATTTAGGTCTAGATTTTTATTAATTATAGATTCTGTTAATAGACGGATCTTTACTATTTGGGCAGTTCTCAAAAGTATACTAATAACTGTATGTTCTTGATCTTTCAACTTAGATTGGGATAGCGGAATTGTACAGAATACTTGGACCCCCGAAGTATCAAAACTGAGACAACATGTTTAATAAAATATTAATAGCAAATAGAGGTGAGATAGCACTGAGAGTAATCCGTACTTGTAAAGAGATGGGGATAAAAACTGTGGCAGTCTATAGCACCGCTGACAAAGATAGTCTGCATGTGAGATTCGCCGATGAAGCCGTTTGTATCGGCCCTCCATCATCTTCAGAATCATATCTGTCTGTATCAAAAATCATGGCTGCCGTAGAAATCACAAATGCTGACGCGGTACACCCAGGATATGGATTCTTAGCTGAGAATGCTGATTTTGCTGAGATTTGTCAAGAATATGGAGTGAAGTTTATCGGACCTTCTCCGGATATGATCCGTAAAATGGGTGATAAGGTGACGGCAAAAGATACGATGATCAAAGCAAACGTGCCTGTAGTGCCTGGATCTGATGGATTGATTAAAGATATCAAAGAAGGTCATATAGTTTGTAAGAAAATAGGTTATCCTGTGATGATCAAAGCCACAGCCGGTGGAGGTGGAAAAGGAATGCGTATCGTAAAGAGTGAAGAAGAATTCGAAACACAATGGAACAGTGCAAGACAAGAAGCGAAAGCTGCATTCGGAAATGACGGTATGTACGCAGAGAAGTTCGTAGAAGAACCAAGACATATAGAAATCCAAATTATTGGTGATCAAGATGGTAAAGTAATTCACTTGTCTGAGAGAGATTGTTCTATTCAGAGAAGGCACCAGAAGCTGGTAGAAGAATGTCCATCGCCATTTATGACAGATGATCTAAGAGAAAGAATGGGAGCTGCAGCAATTAAAGCTGGAGAAGCGATCAATTATGAAGGAGTAGGTACAGTTGAGTTCTTGGTAGATAAGCATAGGAACTTCTACTTTATGGAGATGAATACAAGAATCCAAGTAGAGCACTGTGTTACTGAAGAAGTAATTGATCATGATCTTATCAAAGAGCAGATTAAAGTAGCATATGGTATTCCTATCGAAGGAGGAAGTAGAATCCCAACAATGCATGCAATAGAGGTGAGAATTAACGCTGAGGATCCATTCAATGATTTCAGACCTTGTCCAGGACACATTAAGTCATTTCATAGTGCAAAAGGACATGGAGTTAGAGTAGATACACATGTATATGCTGGATATTCTGTACCTCCATATTATGATTCTATGATCGCAAAGTTGATCGTGAAAGCACAGACTAGAGATGAAGCCATCTTGAAAATGCGTAGAGCATTAGACGAATTTATCATTGAAGGAATTAAAACTACAATCCCTTTCCATAAGAGATTAATGGTAGATAAAAGATTCAATGAAGGTATGTTCGATACTGGGTTTTTGAATGACTTCGACATGGGAGAAGAAGAAAAATAATATTCTAATTTTTAATTTAGAATCGAAAATATAGAACCAGTCATTACTTAATTGTAGTGATTGGTTTTTTGTTTTAAATGAGTGTTCTGTTTTGGTATATTCGATTTATACCGATTACTATTGAATTTGCTGCATACATTCGTCTGCAATATTCAATATGTATCGGCATTTACCAATATATTTATGGGGCAAATTGAAACACAATTGGTATTACTGATCGAGCCACATATAATATCCACCTTTGGAGGGGGCAAAGAGGGGGGACCTACCGATGCGTATTAATGAAATTATATCTTTTGAATAATTCTTATACTTATTAAATAACTATTTACCTTATTCATTGATTATAGTATTACGTGTACTTTTAGCCACTAGTCTCTCCCAAAGAGGGATTCATTTTTCATCTTTTGATTAGCACGAGTGATTTCATTTAATAAAGCGTTACAGAAAGACTGAGATTTGGTCGAAGATCATGGAGTGATACAATGTTTTCTACTTAGACCATTTTAGCTTATGTGGATGATCGTGAACTGGCCACCTTTAATATAACTAGTATCATTGCCATCTATTCACAAAAGTGGCATTTGCTAATAAATATGTTTACTCAACCCAGAAAGTAAACTAAAACAATATATCTTAGCTTACCAAACAATCAACCTAATGACAACTAGACTCTTCATACTTATACTAGTAAGCTTTTTTGTGTCGAACGAAATTGATGCTCAAAAGAAAAAATCGATGACACCTGATACCTATCTCGAATGGAATAGGATCAGATCAGAAAAGATATCTAATAATGGTGATTGGGTGAAGTATCATTTGCAGTCAGAAAAAGGAGATAGAACACTTAAGATTTACAACACAAGAAAAGAAACTACATATACATTTAATAGAGTAGGAGAGTCCGCTATCGGTGGGGACTCGAGATATGTCGTGTTTTCTATGGTGCCTGGTTATGAGCATGTTAGAGACCTAAAAAGAAAGAAAGTTGATAAAGAAGATATGCCAAAGGATTCATTATGCATATATGATTTAGAGTTGAAAGTATTGACTAAGGTGCCGAATGTGTCTTCTTTTAAAATGCCTGAGAAATGGAAAGGTTATGTCGCCTATCTTAAAGATGCAGAAATCTCAAAAGATACATTAAGTAAGCTTCCCAAAGAAAGTAAAAAGAATGGATCAAAACTTATCATTTTGAATTTAAGAAGTCAGGTGTCAGATACTTTGTATTATGCGACTGATTATCAATTTGCAGAAGATGGACTTGGACTAGCTGCAACTTCTACGGGAATAGATAGCATTATGGCTGCAGGAGTGTATAATTATGATTTCGAGACTGGAAAGTGGAGTAACATACTAGAAACAAAAGGGAAAATATCTAAAATTAGATGGCAAGAAAATGCCAAAAAGCTTGCATTTATAGCCGATCGAGATACTACGGAAGAACGAGTAAGACCATACGAATTGTTTTTATGGGAAAAGGATCAGCCCTTAGCGAAAATGATTGCAAATAGAGAAGCTAGTTTTTTATCAGATGATTATGATGTAAGTAATTTCAGCTCGCCACGATTTTCTGAAGATGGAAGACGGCTAACTTTTTCAATAACAGCCCCTCCAATATTGCAAGATACATCACTTCTCGATGATGAGATTGTAAATGTAGAAGTATGGCATTACAACGACAGTAAACTATATACTAGGCAAGAAAATGATCTCAAAGAAGATCAAGAGAAGGATTATTCTTGTATATATGATATTGAAACTAAGAAATTTTCGATTGTCCAATCATCGGAATTTGATCGTATAATTTATGATGAAGATAGGAATCATGAATACGCAATTGGCTTAATTACGGATCCATATGAGAAGTATGTAATGTGGGCAGGGCACAATTATTTTGATGGATATAGGATTAATCTTGCTACAGGAAAAAAGGAGAAATTTATAACAAAGGAAAGAGGACGAATAAGAAGATCGCCAAAAGGAAAGTATGCGATGTGGTATAATGCAACTAAGAAAGCTCATTTCGCATATAATGTCGAGACCAATGCTATCAAGCAAATAACTTCTGAAGAAATCGGTATATTTTACGATGAACAGAATGATAGACCGATGGATCCATGGGACTATGGATATGCTGGATATACCAATGATGAGAAGTATATTATCATGAATGATAGATATGATATATGGTTCATCGATCCTGAAGGAGTGGATGCTCCGCAAAGGATAACAAAAGGAAGAGAAACAAAGACTAAATATCGGCATATGGACTTTGATCTAGAAGAGTCTATAATTGATGTTTCGTCCAATGTTTTGATGCTTCATAGTTTCAATGAAACGGATAAATCTCAAGCATATGTACTTCATGATCTTAGGTTTAATAAAACAAGACTTGTACATAAGGGAGATTTTAGACTTGATCGAAGACCAGAGAAAGCAAAAGAGTCAAATGATTATATATTTACACAAGAATCCTATACTCAGTTTCCAGATTTGAGACATACACAAATGCTGTATGATGAAGACATGGAATTAGAGCACACTCAAGTCAGTACAGCAAATCCTCAACAAAAGAATTACAATTGGGGAGATATCCAACTTCATAAATGGACATCACTAGACAGTGTAGAATTGACGGGTTTATTAATATTGCCTGACAATTTCAACCGTAAAAAGAAATATCCATTGATCGTTAATTTTTACGAGCGTAGTTCTGATGGTTTGCACAATCATAGAGCGCCATTCGCACATAGGTCTACGATTAATTATAGTTATTACTCTAGTAAAGGCTATGTTATATTTAACCCTGATATCGTATATAGAAATGGACATCCTGGACAAAGCTGTTATGATGCAGTAATTCCGGGTGTGGAATCAGTTGTAGATCTTGGGTTTATTGATGAAGAAAGAATTGGCGTGCAAGGGCACAGTTGGGGTGGTTACCAGATTGCAGATTTGCTAACAAAAACGGATATATTCAAATGTGCAGAATCAGGAGCTCCAGTCGTCAACATGGTCAGTGCATACGGAGGTATCCGATGGGGATCTGGAATGAGCCGTATGTTTCAGTACGAAAAAACACAAAGTAGATTAGGAGCTACACTATGGGAAAAACCAGAATTGTATTTAGAGAATTCTCCAATTTTTAACCTTGACAAAGTAACAACACCAGTCTTAATATTGCACAATGATGATGACGGAGCTGTCCCATGGTACCAAGGTATAGAATACTTCAACGGTCTCAGAAGACTAGAGAAACCCGCTTGGTTTCTCAATTACAACGGAGAGCCTCATTGGCCTGTGAAGTGGCAAAACAAACTAGATTTCAATATAAGAATGGAGCAATTCTTTGATCATTATCTGATGGATGCTCCTATGCCTAATTGGATGAAGAAGGGTGTGCCAGCCATCGAAAAAGGAATACGCCAAGGATACGAGGTGGATAAGTAGT
>CALKXE010000057.1 GCA_938003955.1 uncultured Saprospiraceae bacterium
ACTTGACCAGTTGAAGCATCTACAAATGTATTGTAGTAATCAGCATCTTGTTTCTCATCTATTGCAAGATTCCAAGCTAATTTCAATTGATCACCATCTAATACATAAGTAAGTTTTACACTTATCTCATTGTTAGCAAAGTCAGCAACACCAAAATCATAGATGTTTTTATCAGCATCTGATCTTAGAAGTGCAGGCATATCTTTAGCTACTAACCCTAAGTGCGATACTGAAGATTTGATCGCGGCAACTGGAGTCAATGATGGATTGGTCCCATTCACTTTAGACTCAAGACCTTGTATAAATCCATGTTTCACAACTGATATCTTTCCTTCTGGAGAGATGATTACAGGAGTAATTGCATTGTTAACGGGTATACCTTTATAAGCTTGCACCATGTATATATATGTAACACCTGTTTTATTATTAGTGTACATATCACTTACCATGATATCCGCATAGTCAGATTCGACTAATCCCCATTCTTGAGCATTCTGCTCTACAAATCTCAATCCTTTGTCAAGATTGGTTTGTGTTTGTGCCATCAGCATGGAAGAACCTGCTAAGATGAACGTAAAAATTAATGTGTAGAGAAGTTTCTTCATAGATTTAAGTATTGAGTTTTAAGATTGAGTTGCAATATACAATATTGAATAACATATCATAGAGCACAAATATGTTTTACATGTGTTCTACAAGACGAATTGATATTCGTTTTGCGCATTTAGGTTATAAAGATCGCTTGGGAGACATTAGATTATCCTGATTTCTCTAGATATGTTCAACTCATTCTCCTGTCTTCCTTGATAGTTCCTTCTGCGCGAATTCTATAGAATTGAGCGATTATGTTAGCTATCTAGCTCTTCGATGTCTTACACCGATTACTATTGAATTTGCTGCATACATTCGTCTGCAACATTCAATATGTATCGGCATTTACCAATATATTTATGCGGCAAATTGAAACACAATTGATATTATAATTCGGATAACATACTCGGTTTACTTAAAAAAGACAGATGTTACTATAGTGATGTTGAAAGATAAAAAGAATAATAATAATAATAATAATAATAATAATATGTACAGTGAATTCCAATGAATTGAAATTGACATTGGAGGATCTACCATAGCTTTAATATCCATCTAAATGACTTATACACAGCAGAGCTAGGAGCAGCAATATTTCTTTACTTTAAGAATAACAAACAATCTTCATAGTTCGATTTACCAAGTGATTATTGCCTCCTTCTGAGCTATCTCCATATAAACGCTATACAAAAAGGGCGGCAATGGGTTAAACTAAACATACCAGTTACAGAAAATTAAAGAAACATATATAAATATTCTAATATGAAACTGACCTTGTTATCTTTGAGCAATAAAGTATAATATATGTTTTTAGAACCAAGTTTCAGAGGTCAGCGAAGTGGATGGATAGAAGTTATCTGTGGGTCTATGTTTTCTGGCAAGACGGAAGAGCTCATCAGAAGAGTGAAACGTGCTAGATTCGCCAATCAAAAGGTTCTAATTTTCAAGCCAAAAAAAGATATCCGATATGGTACAGATGTGGTTGTATCGCATGATGACAATTCATTTGAATCAATTCCTGTAGAATCGAGTCTAGAAATACTAGATAATATTGCCGACGCTAAGGTTATCGGAATTGATGAAGCCCAATTCTTTGATGCTGACTTGCCAGCAGTTTGCCAAAAGCTTGCCATAAGAGGCTCTAGAGTTATAATTGCAGGTCTTGACATGGACTTTAGAGGTGTTCCCTTTGGTCCAATTCCTAATTTGCTTGCAGTAGCAGAATATATAACTAAAGTACATGCTATCTGTCCTCATTGTGGAAACCTAGCTACACATAGTTATCGATTATCATCTGAAACTGAAACCGTAGTACTTGGAGAAAAAGACAAGTATGAACCTAGATGTAGAGTGTGCTATGAAATGGGAAACATATTGGATTTACAGGTGAGGTAGACAGCAAGATTTCGACTAAAATGTTCTGGTCTATTTATTTACATATGTTTGTTTAAATTACTATTCCATACAATCACAATATCAATTCAAAAATCAAAATATACTACAACTTCCTCCTCTTTAATTCTCCTCTTGAGGAGAACATAATCATTGCTCGGGTACAGATATTCCCATTGTATTAAAAATAGTCGGACACCGAACTTCAAAACCAATAAATAAATTAAACATAAAATTGAAAAAGCCCCTATCGATTACTCGATAGAGGCTACATTATCATTTTAAAACCGTTTGTTGCTTATAGAGATATCATCTTCTTAGTAGCAACAGTACCATTGAATTCTAATTGGTAATACATAATGCCTTTCGCATTCATATTTGTATTATCAAGTGTTATTTCATTCATACCTTTCGTGTACTCACCTCTTGTATTGAAGATCACTTTTCCTGTAATATCGAATACATTTAATGTTACGTTACCAGTTTCTGGTAAGTTAAAAGGAATCGTAGTGAAACCATCGAAGGGGTTCGGTGTATTTTGGAACAACTCAAACTGTACATCTACGTTTGTGTATTCTCCTCTTACATTAATTTCAACTCCGTCAATTTCTAGTGAAGATGTGTAAGCTTCAGCTGTAGTTATTGTTGAAGTGATATCGATTGCATCACTAAGTTCATTATTCGTATTTGCTCTCATTACTACTGTGAATAGAACCTCACCTTCTTCAGTTGATACTTCAGTTGATGTATTCCAAGAGATAGTCATAGCTTCTTCTTTATTGAATGTTGCTACATTATCATTCGCAATATTAAGTGCTCCAGCTTTCACTTCTACAAACTCCATTCCTGCAGCTTCCATTGTGAATTGGAATCCTACCATATCAGTGAAGTTATCAGCTGTTACTGGGATTGATACTAGATCACCCGCTGTGTAAGATACATTATCTACATTAAGAGATAGCGTGTTGTTGCTTCTTGTTGTAGAAGCGTTATCGCCAGTTACGTTATTAACAGCTGCACTGTTATTTACATCTCCTATCTTAACTCCTACGAAGTTCTTTCCACTTACGTTCTCGTTGTTGTAGTTTAATACCATAACCTTCTCATTGAATGGGAACGGATCAGTGATATCGTTGAATGTTTGATTTGCATCTACAAATCTCCATGACTGGTTGCTAGAGTATTCAGTATTGATACCTAAGATCAACTTTCTCAATTCTAGAAGGTCAGAAGAAGTTAACTTCTCATTTCCATTAATGTCACCAGCGATTACTTTGTATGGAGAATCAAGCTCCTGTAGTCCTAATATGTGTCTCTGTATAAGTACAAGATCAAGAGTTGATACACCATTTGCATGGTCTGTATTCTTCTCTGCTTTGATCTCGAAACTAGTTTCGATTTCAGGATTCACAAAGTTGTACTTTCCTCCAAATGGTGTCATGTAGAACTCTGAAGAGTAGTTTGTCATGTTAGTCTTAGTGACCTTCACTTCATTGATCAACTCATTATCAGTATTAGCAACTGAACCTGATATTTTTGCTCCTAAACATCCTCCATTATCTTGGATATTGATGGTTGTTGTACAGAAATCTTGATTACCTGATGCATCTGTTACCCAAATCTCAACTTGATTCATTCCTAACTGATCACAGTCGAAAAACATCTGAGTATTATTTACATTACTAGAGAATGAAATCTGAACAGCCCCAGGACAGTTATCAGAACTTCCTAAATCAAAGTCTGATGCCCAAATATCAATCTGACCTGCTGAAGGCATGATTACAGTTGTAATCTCTGATAGACAGTATGGAGTTGGTTTCTTCTTATCAACTACATTGATCAAGAACATACATTCTGTTTGGTTTCCACACTGATCTTCTACTGTATAAGTAATTTTGTGTGTTCCTACATCAAGTGTTCTACTTGCATCATTTGAACTTCCTACTGCATTGATAGATCCATCATTGTCTATATCAAGTGAGTATTCATATTCTAATTCTGATTCTGGAGTACAATCATCTGTAGCTCCTACTATGATTTCAGCATAACCGTTACAGTCTTGTCCGAAAGCTTCAACTGTAATATCAGTACAAGTATTGAACGTTGGCTTAACAGAGTTACTTACTTTTATCACTTGTGTGTATTGATAGATTCCTCCGTCATTAGGATTGTTCTGATCGAATGTACACCAGTCTATTACTGTCCAAGTTCTTAGTATCTTAAGACATACACCGTCTACAAATGTAAATTGCTGATCTTCATAAGTATCTGCAACTTGACTACACATGTCATCTGGGTAAGTAGGCTCTCCTGTATTTGAAGGATCAGTATCAACATCAGCACAACCGTTTAAAGTCTTATTTGATGGCCATCCGATCGACCCACCTGAGAAAGGTGATTCATCTTCAACTGTTATTCTTTGCGTACAAACTGCATCAAGACCACCAGCATCAGTAGCTGTAAATCTTCTAAGGAAAACACCCTCTCCACAATCACTTATTGATCCTGTAGTGTTTGTTGTTATTACTGGTTCTGCACAGTTATCTGTACCTGTTGCATGACCTGTTATATAATTTCCACTTGCATCAACAGCATCTATATCAGCTCCACAACCGACAGTGATATTTGCAGGACAAGTAATTAGCGGTGCAATCTTATCTTGTACCGTTACTGTAACCATACATGTGTTTGAATTTCCGCTCGCATCTGTAACTCTTAGAGAGACCATGACTTCATTGCCGACATCCGCACAGCAAAATTCTGCGTATTCAGTCCATACTGATGTAGAAGTACCACATCCTGGAGTCATTCTTCTTACATCGAATGTAACATCACTACAGTTATCATGAGATCCGTCATCAAAACTCTCAGCAAATATGTGTGCAAATCCATTGTTAGTCAAAGTAGCTACTGTAAATTCATCACAAACTGGTACCGGAGGTACATCATCTACAATAAGGATTTCAGTATAACAGAAACTTACATTTCCACAAGCATCAGCTATTGTATATCTTACCCATGTAGAATCTAAAGGTAGGTCAATCAATGTGTATGTTCCATCACCATTAGTTACAACATTATCATCAATATAGATACCATTTACAGGTGCTCCTCCAGTAAGAGGATCAGCTACTAAATAGTCAACTGTATAAGTTGTTGAACTACAATCATAGATAACTGTAGGTGCTATTGCATCCCATGTACCTAAACAATTGTAAGGATCAGCTGTAGCAACATAAGTTTGATCTTGGAAACAAGATACGATTGGAACTTCGTTATCTACAACTTTTATGATTTGGAATTCTTCCTTTATATCAGCTGTACACCAATCAAGAACAGTCCATGTTCTCAATACTTTGAAACTAGACTCACAGATAGGTAATACCTGATCAGCAAACGTAGCATTCAACTCACAGTATGAGTTATTAGGGAAGATATTATATCCATCAGTAGTCGTTGGTGTTCCTGTTTCTGAAGGTTGTGGGTATCCGTCACCATTTGCATCCCAAAATGGAAGATTATCACATTCTAGTGCTGGGTCCTCAACGTCATCTTTACTATCAGGAAATACGATATCTACAAGCCCAATACGAGTGAAGTAGATATTTTTTGTACAAAAAGCTGATTCATTTCCTGAAGCATCAGTTGCTTGATAGATGATTGTTCTTACTGCACTAAAAGTGTTAGTACAATCAAGATCAACAGTCTCATCACTTACAATATCAACAGCAATTGTTCCATCACAGTTATCTGTAGCAACTGGATTAGCAAAATTGCTTGATTCGTAACAAGAAATTGTCATATCAGCTGGACAATCGATAACTGGTGGTAGTTTGTCTTCAATAGAAATACTTCCCCAACAGCTATTAGCTCCTAGTGATATTTTCACAGTTAATGTTTGACCTATGTAATCAGCACCTACGAAAGGTGAGTTAGGTATAGGTTGATTGTTAGATCCAAGTACTTGTACTGTGTAATCACAGGTACTTCCACCTTGTCCTTCTAACACCATATCAGGTGTTACTTCAACCATACAGGTCGTGTTTAACGAAATTTGGACGCTATTATTACATCCAAGTGGGCACTGAGCCGAGGCTGTGCCAAATGCCAGCAGCATGAGCGCGGCAGATAGAAAACTAGTCTTGATAAACTTACCAAAAGTAGTTCTTGTTTTTGTGGTAAAATTCTCCATTTCCATGAGATACATCGGTTTTAAAATTTTTTCTAAAAAATGATTCTGTCTAAATTATTTGTTCGATTATTAGAGAAGAGAATCAAGCGAAAGAGCTCGGGGGAACTCACATTTCAAACGATTTTATTTTACTTCATTATAAATACAAAAGATACCTACGATCAAATCTTTATTGACTTCTAGTATACCTGATGACCTAAAATGATCATACTATTTTACTGTAATGCATAAACTATACCAAATGATTTTCAAGGGCAAATTTAATAAGTGTTGCAGTGTTTCTAATTCCCAGCTTCCTCATCATATTTTTTCGATGAACTCCCACTGTCTGGTCACTTATGTACAATTTACCAGCAATATGTTTATTGCTTAAACCTTGAGTCAATAATTCTAAAATTTCTGACTCTCGCTTAGTTAGCTTCTGCTTTATTGTGAAATTGTCTTCATATTTTGAAGACATTTTCTGTAACGTTCTACTTTTAGATGCTACTGGTGGAGAGGTTCTTATTCCATCTCCGATATACGTGTTTCCAGAGGAAACTTCTTCTAATGCATACACCAGTTCAGAAAAAGAACTCGCCTTACTTACATAACCATCCGCACCTTTGACCATCGCTCCTTTTACCAATTTTACGTCAGTATATGAAGACAAGACTAATATGCGTAATTCAGGAAACATGCTTCTCACTTCTTCGATAATAAGTAATCCATCTTGATCAGGTATATTTAAATCCATTATCAAAATTTCAAAGCTTATTTCTTGGATTGCTTTGTGTAGATCTTCAGAGCTGCAGACTCTTGAAACTACTTGATATTCATTCGCTTGTACTTTAAAGTATGCTTCCATACCTTCTACAAACATTTTTTGACAATCCAATACCGCTATGCTAGTAGCCATTCCCCGCTAGTTTTGTGTAATAATCCGTTGTGTAAAGAATCCTCATTAAAGAGCATTCAAATAGGTAATATGCAAAATGGATGCCAAAGAATAAAAACAGCTCCAATAACAACACTAACACCTGACTATCAACACAATAAATAACACAAAAACAAGAACAACATTACTCCAAAGTCTCTCTTATATAAAAATGGATCCCCCAATCAAATGAGAAATCCACATAAATAATAACTTCTTTCTTAGATAAAGCAATTCAAATTCACTGCACATTAAATGTTATTCGTACACTTAAGACACCGCGGTAGAACAGGACTAAAACAAATCCTACTTTTCTCCAAATCGATACCCTACCATAACTTCCATACTCCCCGTCGTATAATCATGAAGATCATTGGTCGTGAAATCATATGCCGCAGTAAAGCTAAAGTCTTCTAAAAACTTCATTTCAAAACTAAGGGCTAAAGACTCTCCAAGCCTCCAATGTATTCCAGGTGCGATCTTATCACTGAGCCATGCCTGCACTCCTAGAGTCAATTGTAATGGAACCGCTTGTTCATATTTTACAAGCATATCTGGTTCCCACTTGATCGTAGAATATTCATCGCCTACCAAAATAGAAAAATGGCCGTATATGTGTCTACTCTTTTCTATACTGCCCTCTCCTATCGACACTATAGTAGGAACAGAAAATCCGATTCTGAATTGCTCGTCATGGTACAAGAATCCCGCTCCTACACTAAATAGCGATAACTTCTCAGATCCATTATCAAAGATATCTCCAGGATTCATGACATCAAGACTGAGAAAATTAGATGCTATATAAGAATACCCTACCCTAATCCCACTACTTAAAAACCCATCTCCAACACGCATTCTATAAGCTGTATTGAATGAAAACTCGGTATTTGTATTGGAACCTATTCCCTCTTGGCCTATAGTTGCTCCCACTCCTAAAGCATTACTGAAAAAAGAATATTCAGCACCTCCTAACACTGTAGTTGGTGCTCCATTGACTCCGAGCCATTGATTCCGATATTGAAGGGTTGCAGACCCCTGATCTTCTCCATTACTTCCCGCATATGCAGGATTAAAGAACATACTATTAAAAGTATATTTAGTAAGGATGATTTCTTGCTGTGCATAGTTCTCTACCAAAACTCCAACTAGCAAAATTGTTATAAGTACTATTTTTCTCATGTCTAATGATTTTTTCGAATAGCTGCAGAGCCAATCACTGATATTATCGGTCATTGACCCTACAGTTTATCCAAATGTTGGGGGATTAATTTCTAAGTTCGATGTACGTTTGTTTCATTCTGAGCTTATCATCTGTAAGTTCTGGAAACTCCAATACTAAGAAGTACGTACCATCAGGTAATTTCTCTCCAGAGAAACTCTGTCCAGTCCAATCGTTTTGATAGTTCAATTGTGCCCAAACTTCTTGTCCCCATCTGTTGAAGATCTTGATGTTTTTCATACAATTCGATCCACCCGTCACGACCAACCTATCATTCAACCCATCTCCGTTTGGTGTCATGGCGTTAAATATTGTCACTTCAGTAGCATTACATGGATCCGGGTTCATTGGACAATCTAACAACTCTACTTCTGTACACATCTCACCAGAAAAACAAATATCATCAGGATTATCCCCTTCGAAGACCGTAGCACATATCGTGTAGGAGCCGCCTGCATCGTATATATGTGACCAAGACCCTATTGCAGGAGTGATTACCTGTCCAGCTATATTACCATCACCCCAATCTGGTTCTGATTGACTAATCCAATGACAACTATCTAATTGGGGTGCAGTGACTGTAACTGAACATCCATTCTGACTTACCATCCATCCTAAATCAAGGAGATCATAAAATTCATCTTCGTTATCACAACATATTTTCTCAACCATACATTCTCGGAAAGATATATCATCAATCGCCCAATCATTGAATTGTAAAGGATCAATATCTCTTATCTCAATCGGCACTAATCCGGAGTTACTTCCAGAGAAATAACTAAAAGTCAAAATCTGCCACTGTCCACCTTGTTTAGGAATATTCACTCCTATAAGCTGACTAACTCCATCAACATCAATTGTTAAAGATGGCGTGCTGTTTACACTACTGTTTACTAGATTGATTGCATATACACAGAATACATAATTTGTATTTGGATCTACTGACACCATCGTTCGATATGCAATATTAGGATCAGGGCCATTTAATATCAAGAAATTTCCTGATGCAGTGCCTGTTGTATGATCTACACCCGTCCACTGAGTGTTGTCAAGCGTGGTACTATTCCTGATAGAATATTCACCTGTTGCCATTATTCCAGAAGTAGATTGCACATAATCAGATGTAAACCCTGTGTATCCTCCCTCAAAATCAGCGTTCATTACTAAATTCGGACCTTGGATAGTGCTATCAGGACACATCGTACACATATCACATTCTGGTACGACAAAGCATACTGGTTCAGGATTACTACAACAAAACTGCGGTTCATCTCCTGCACCCAGATCTTCTTGGTGCGCTACAAGATTGAAACAAACAGTATCTCCTGTCAGTGCTATATAATCTACACAAATCCAATCCGTCGTATCACCTACTGCTAATGGCGCAATACTTATCGGGTCTGGCGTGAGCGTATGCCCAGCACTTTCATTTACAAATGCTAGAGATCGGATCGTCCAACCTGGCACCGTATTATTCCTCACTCGGAAACAGTATGTATTCGTCTCACAATTAATACTATCAGCGACAACATGCACACATGGATACACTGGAGGATCGCCATCACACACTAGATCGAATACATTATTACTTTGATAATGGTAGCATGTGTCACCATTTGTATTATACCTAACTATATCAACAATATAACTGTAGTTGCCACTCGCAGCATAAGTCATACAAGACTGTGTATTATCCTGAAGCGTTTGGGTTGCCCCTCCTGAGAATGTAACCGTTCCTACATCACAAGAATCTAAATCCACAATCACGCATGCCACACAACCTGAAGTATCGAAAGTCGTATTACTTAAATAGTAAGCATCAAGTGCCGCTATATCTAAGTTGTCGCAACATGGATCTGGGTCTGGAACACAGCCTTCTATATCAAAGACTAAATCAAATGTCTTCTCAAAGCATGAGTCTCCATTAACATTCAATCTCGTAATCTTGACAGAGAACGGATAACTACCCCCTGTAGTAAATGATTGGCAAAGAGTCTCTCCATCACCGATACTTACTGGACCATTTCCAAAATCAACTTCCGCTATGTCACAACTATCTAAATCGATCGTAACACACCCTTCACAATCTCCATTTGCTATCACAATATTTAAATCATAATAATCAACAATCGCTTGTTCGTCTAGATCATCACAACAATCATCCACTGGGGGACATTCAATATCAAATAATCCCTGAAACTCTTCCTCGAAACATACATCTCCATTAACATTTAATCGTTCTATTCGAATGGTAAACCCGAATGTTCCTGATGTATCATATGGTTGACATATTGGAGTAAGATCTGAAAGCTGTATCTCTCCATTTCCGAAGTCGATGTATGCTAAATCACAACTATCAATATCAACCGTTACACAACCTTCACACTCATTATTGACGGCAATAATATTGGCATTGTAGTAATCAACAATCGCTTGTTCGTCTAAATCATCACAACAAAGATCTACTACCGGTCCACACTCTCTGAATGATACATCATCTATCGCCCAGTCATTGTACTGAACTCCAGCGATGTCCGTTACGTCAATCACCGTGCTAACATTTGATCCACTATTGTAATTTAGTGTAATTAATTGCCATCCATCTGGATTTTTAGGCAACCATCTTCCTGCCTCTACAACAGTACCATTGATCTTTACTTCTATTACTGGATCACTCGGAGTACTTGTACAAACCAAATTATCAACCCACATGCAGAACACATAGTCCGTATTTGGTTTTGTTATCACACTGGTACTGTATGCAACATTTGCAGAAGGCCCATTAATAACTAAAAAATCACCTATTGGATCACCAGCTGTATGATCTGTAGCTTTCCATTGAGTATTATCCAAATTTGTACTATTTCGAATAGAATACTCTGCAGTAGCCATAATACCTGATAACCTCTGATTATATCCACTCGCAAATCCTGAATAGCCTAAATTAAAGTTTCCATTGCTAACTAAATTAGGTCCTGCTGTAGATCCATCAGGACATGTACCACAAACTTCCATTGGACAATCCGGAACAGAAAAACAGACATCCAACGTGTCTGTACAACATGTAGTCGGAGCCTGACCCACTGGCTTATTATGAGCACTGATCTTGAAACATGCATTATCTCCTGGAGTGACTCCAAAGTAATTGACGCATATCCAGTCTGATGTCATACCAGAAGTAAGCGTTGGTATATTCATTCTACCATTCGGTGTAAGCCCTAATGTCCCAGAAGGATCATATAGTTGTACACTATTGATATCAAATGCTGGCGAACTTGTATTTTTTATTTTGAAACAATATGTATTGCTTTCACAATGAATACTGTCACTTACAAACGTGTAGCATTTATCTGGAGTAGGAATAGTATCACATCCAATATCAAATAAGAATTCACACTCTGCTATGCATGTATCTCCAAGACCTGGAACCAACCAACTTACTGCTACTTGGTGAGGGTTAGTCGTATATCCAGTAGAGCAAAGGATGAAAGCATCCCTTACACCAACACTTACAAATCCAAACAACGGCTTCACCTCGGCGACTTGTGGTGTAATTTGATTGACTACATAGCCATTGAGCGCACTAATTTGCGAAACGGTAGCTGGTGCTGTCATCTCCACTCGGATTCCTTTGAAGTAATCTGAACAGAAATTATTATCTATTGTAAATAAAGTACAGCAGCTATCTTGATCCGTACTGAGTTGTGATATCGAAACATCTACATCATCACATGGATCTTCATCACAACATTCTGCTATCACTTCGCCACATACTGTTCCACTCCAACAAGATGAATCTATCGATGTACCTTCTGATACTGGCAACGATATCTTGAATGTCCCATTGGTCGTGTACTTATGTGTCCAACAGTTATTTGGAGGATTAGATTGCAATACCGCTGGTAAGAGGAATGACCCATCCCCCCAATCAGGTCCTAGATTTGGAAACCAATGACAAGTATCGAATTGATTTGCACATACTTGATACGTACAATCACCAAGGTTAGTGATCTGGAATCCCTGAGCAACATTATTCAAAAAGTCATCTTCGTTAGAACAACAGCTATCTATAGGACATGACGGAATTTCTAAACAGATTGTATCTACACATTCCCAAGGTTCTTCCATTGGATCATTACCCGAAAGTAGGCCTTCAACTTTCACAATATCTCCGGCCGTTAGATTTCCTGCCACTGTAAAATTGATTGTGCCCATGCCGCCAGATGGAATATTCTGATTGTGTACAGAAGGAGTAATAGTGATTCCTGTTGGCACTATCGCATTAAGGTTAATCTGATTTGCTAAATACCCAGCAGGTGAGTTATTCATTATTTTTACACAATAATCAACTACTGTATTCGTACTTGCACCTATACAAATAGATGGATCATAAGTCGGATATGGAGTATTAACATCCCAAACTAACTGTACAGAAGAAACATCTGTCGTAAGGTCTATTCCAGCATCTAAACTGCAATTTTGTGGCCCAGGGAAAAATTGCCAACAATCCTGAATAAGCATCCCACTGCATTCGTATATTTCATAGTGAGACCCATCGATAAATGTCTCTCTCCATATAAATACAGTTCTTCCATTATAAATTGCTTTTTGCATAATAGCTGTACTTGGCGGATAATAAGTATACCCATTTATCTTTGCAACTAACCAAGCTTGACAGAATGGATCTCCATAACAATCCGGTGCATCACACACGATACTCTTAGCTTCAATGTCTACAATTGTAAAGCAATCAGATGAGGTAGTGTCACATTCAGGGATTACAAAACAGGTCTCTATTGTATCCGTACAACATTCCGTAGGTGGCGTTCCTACCGGCTGATTGTGAGCGGACAATTTATAACATACACTATCCCCAGCTATGACATTGCTGTATTGAACGCATATCCAGTCAGATGTCTGACCACTGGCAATCGGGGAATTTGGAATATTCATACGACCAGAAGGTGATAGCACCAGATTACCCGTAAGGTCGAATAAATGAACACTATAAAGATCAAATGCCGGAGCAGATGTATTTTTTATTTTAAAACAATAAGTATTGGATTCGCAATGAATGGAGTCTTGGATAAATTCATAACATGACTTAGGATCAATTTCACATTCTTCCAAAACAAAATCCTCTGGACAAACTTCTAAGCACCCTCCATTCCCATCATCTACTAACCAACTGATCACCATCGTATAGTTAGAACTAGATGTATTACAGATACTGAATGGGAGTCCACTTCCTAATGGAATAAATGACCCAGCAATAGGTGAAATATCAGCATTGAAATTATCCAATTGATTGATCGCCCAGCCTGAATTAGCAATAACGGACGAGATACTTGCAGAGGACAGTGATACTCTTATGCCTTTGAAATAGTCATTACAGTAATTATTATCAATAGAAACATCGTAGCAACACAAACCCAAATTGGCATTCAGACTTGTTGAAATCGATAAATCATCACAACTTAAGTCATCCTGACAAGGATCACATTCAACTATATACTCTATACATGTGTCTCTAACCATACACGGCTCTCCAACTCCTATTTGGCCATCTTTCCATCTGGTCAACTTCATACATACATTATGGGACTTATTATCTGTCCATACTTGGCAATATTCATTTGAATTAACCACTGTCCATGGTTGATTATCAACTCTAATTTCTAAATAATCGCAGGAGTCTAGAGTTTCGGCATTCCAGCATATCTCACAGAAGTCTTGATTAATCACAGAATTCAATAATTGATTGAAAACCTGATCAAACTCTTCATCATCAATATCACAACAATCCTCTACCGGTGGACATGTTGGTATAACTATACATAAAGTATCGCCTTCGAAACAACACCAATCCAAGCCAGATAAATGATCATGAAGTCTCATTACTATTTTCACAGTGTCCCCTGGATTAACATTACCACTCAAATTAAAATCTACTGTGGCAATTCCTCCTGCTGGAAGTCCTCCTGGCAAATTAATTGGATCAGGCCAGATAGTGATGCCCGAAGTCAGGGACCTCACCAAAATTTGCGAAGCTGTATGCCCAGTAGGTGATAAGTTTTTAAAAGTCAAACAATAATCTATTGAACTTGGCAATGGTAACGGGGTGCAAGTACTAGGAGCAACTGGTGCAGGCATAGTTAAATCCCAGATAAGGGCTTTCCCTACAATATCTGTATTCAAGTCAATTCCTTGATCAGGGTTGCATGTTGTAGGAAAGAATCCATCTGCACATGCTTGAATAACATTACCTGCACAACCATATACAGTTTCTGAAGCATGCAAGTCCAAATTAGTACTTATTATATACACGGTCTGACCATTCCAAGTACCTGTCTCTATTTTATCTGGAATGGTAAAGGACGAACCAGCATTATTTGCTAACCACGTAGCTTTATCTAATAACCACTCATTACAGAAAGGTTCAACAAAGCAAGTATCACAAAGGCTGTTTTTTGCTGTTAAATCTATAACTCCTATACAGCTATCAACAACTGGAATACAATCAAATCTCAATGTATCCAAACAAGCAATACTGTCTTGCCCACTCCCATCTTTTGTAATCCACCTTAACAATAATTCCTGAGGCTGTTCTCCTGCATCAATATCATCAAGGCAGAAATTCATCAAACTAGTATAATCACCCACCGGAATAGATCCTGATGTATGTTCCCATACTATTTTAGTGTTTGTTGATATCGGATTTGTCCAATCACTTGGAATACTCGATCCCGTAGAGTGTGATCCAATGACCACACCTGGTGTAATCATTTCTAATTCTAATTTTGTAAAATAATCTTCTTCACAACCTACTTTCACATCTACAGAATGACAACAGCCAGCATCTTCTGTTTCACAAGATTGTGTCTCATATTCAATAACTAGTTCTGGCCATAATGCAGAATTACTATTCTCTCCCGAAGCAAATACATAAAGTAAGTCTAATCCACAATTCCATGACTCCAAATTAAATCCAAAACTATTGGATGGATTTGCAAACATATCCTGAACCAAGGCGGTAACATCTATATCAAAATCTTGATAAGTACTTATTGGTAGAGGGATAACAACTTCATTTGTACTGGTATTTGTCGGTAATACAGGTCCCGATTCAGTCCACGAAGAAGTTATTCTCTTAACTTTAGCACATCCACTAGTGAGTGATGTTGTATTCACATGTCCTGTTGACAATGGATCGCCAAACAATTTAAGTTTTGCACTCTTAATTACTGCATCTGGACAAACATCATCAAATGGAAATTGCAAGTACGATTGGCTGAAACATCCGTCGGAAGCACCACCCCAAGCAGCACCAAGCGCCAGACTAGTATGATCTGACCATATTCCTCCTACTTGGCAACTACTATAATGTGCATCATCCATTGATGAACCAGGTTTTATACTTACCGTAATAGAATCTACTACTTGATAATCGGTAATTGTAACAAAAGAACTGTCACAAGGATTACAACATGGAAATAGCGTAACACAAGTTTTATCAGGTGTTGTACAGCACATTGCATCATTCCATATTGTAGTCTCAAAACAAAACATAGTAGGTACTGTTATCGGGACCTGAGGTACGATTTCCACTCTTACTGTCTGAGGTGGATCATTAGGACCTAGGTCAGGTATAAGATTAGCTCCAATAGAAAATCCAGGTGTAAACGAAGTACCATCTGGTCTAAATAATATAGAGGAATCACATGAAGTAAAATTCGCTTTATAAGCAGAAAATGGTGGAATTGCACTGACATTACTGACTGTAATATCAAGATCATAATAACCATCTTGACACGTAGCTTCCGCTATTGATTCTGCACAAGGATCTACTTCAGGAGGGGGAATACAATTGAGCAAAAATGACTTATGACATTCTACTTCTTCCGAAATATTAAAAACTATTTCAAAGTACTGAGGGGTAGGACTTTCGTCTGACATACTCAAGCAGAAATCAATAATATTATTAAGTTGACCTACAGGGATAAGCCCACTGTTTTTACTAATGCTTATTTTTTTTCCTGATGGGTCTAAAGCAAAAGAGTAATCAGGATCATTTATCTGTAAAGTATTGAAGATAACATCTTTGGAAAATGAAACAATATCAACAGACTGCAGTGCCGTATCAATTTCAATGTCTAGAGAATAACAACAACCATCTCCTCCGTTTGGATTCTGACCCAATGTATCAATTGCAAACAATAAAGAATCACATGGATTCTCTGGGCAAGATTTCCAACAAATATTATCATATCCATGCACTTCATCGGGATTACCATTCAGATCAAGCGGAAATCTTATTCCACTTACATTACTTATCAGAGCATTCCAATCGGCACATCCTGAACCAACGCTCATACGCCAAAATCCATCTGCATTACTCGGCAAAACTCCGCCAACACATGGTGTGAAATTCGCACAAAATGTCTGCCACGGATCGTTAGAACTCACATTATTATTCGTAATGAATGTAGCTAAAAGTGTAGGTGCATCCTCTGGACCTTGATATATCGCCATGTAAGTACGACCCGCCGTAGATTGACTAGCATCATCAATATACTTATAATCAAAACACATACAACAGTCCGTCAAATCCGTATAGTCTCCGCTAAAATCAACATTGTTATATATATATGTTCCGCCACTTACATCTTGTCCATCTAGGTATTCATCACCTGGGCCTTTGTTGGCCAAATTGACTGGCGTTCTAGTAACATTACTTCCATTAATATTATATCTAATCCAATTGGCACTAGATCCTGATTCATTATAATCTTCACAAGGGCCTTCGCAGTCTTGGCAAATAACTTCTAATATATATTGACATGTATCTGCACCGCATTCATTGGTAGCTATATATTCGATTATAGCTCCTCCCGGCGCCAATATGATTGGTACACTTGGATCTACTAAATCACCCGTGAAATAACATTTAACTGTTGCAGAAGGATCACTTACAGTGTAATTCCCTAAGAAATATTCTCCAGTACAACCTCCATCAGGGGTAACTATTATTGTGGTATCATTCGGACAAAATATTTCAGGTGCCCCTACATTATTTTCAAGCGTAAAAGTCTTTGAAGTAGTTTTAGTTGTCCCATCTGCACAAGTATATGTAACATCTATTGTCCATGGTCCTGCAGAAGGATAGTCGATACAGACAGTGGTATCTTCCACTGCAAATGATTCAAATCCATCATCATATAAAATGGTAATTTCTTCTAATTCTCCACAAACCTCTGTATTGACAACCACTTTTCCACATTCTAGTTCTTCGATTATGATGTCGACTTTACAAGCGATTGGTTCCGGGTTTTCGGTGATACAGACGTTGTCAAATAGGACAGTTGAAGGAAAATCTAAAAATCCAGTATCATTGTTTAGTAAAATAAAATTATCAAAATTTGTTGTTGGAGTGTATATATTTTGCACTGTCACCCACCCTTCGGAAGCTAATACCAACCTGGATTGTCCAATCGACTCACAAGAACCAGCACATGAAAAATCAGATTGTGACACGTTAGAGGCTTGCAGTGTTAGCATTGCTGATGGAGTATTGCCGCCTTCAACTTTCATACAGTATGAGATACAATATGTTTTTCCTTCTTCAAAAAGAGAAACTGGAGGTGTCCCATTATTTCTCAATCCAGCAGCATCACCACCATAGCCTAGTGTAACTCCATTAAGAGATAGGCCTTGGCTAGAATCTTCGCACCCATCTGCGACCACTTGAGGATCACCATACTCTGGATAATAACCGGTAGGAACACTCTGAGGTAAGCTCCCCAATGGATATCCTTCAACAGGCCAATTGGGTTCACCTTCACAACATATATAATCACAAGGCTCTTCGCCCTCACAGATAACATCAATGTAATATAAGCAACTAGTCTCATTTTCACATTCATCTATAATATTGCAGAATACTTGATGCGTACCACCAGAAAGTGAGACTGTCTGTCCAGCAGTAACTGGAATACTACTATCTAAAAAACAAACAACTGAAAATACCCCACTATCATCAAATGGCATTAAATCTGGTAATATATATTCAGCTGTGCATTCTCCATCTATAGATATGCCAATGATTTGTTCTGTACTACCTTCATCACATGCTTCGAAAATTGGACCTTCATCAAAAAAGTCTACCGTTATTGATTGTTGGAAAACCTGAAGTGTACCATCTTCGCATATTATTGCAATATCTATAATATATGTGCCAGCAAAAGGTAAACCAATTACTAGATTCTCAGTATTACTAGAGTTTGAAAATCCATTAGGACCTGAGATCTGCCATGAATCAAATGTACCTCCACTAATATTCGGCATTAATTGGACTCCCCCACATTCGTCAATTTGTTGATATCCGAATTCAGCAAAACATTCATTTACAACTTCCTCAATACACCAATCATCGATCACAATAAACAAATCATCTTCTCCTGTACCATTGCTGGCCGTAATCGCAATCTCTGCCAAATCAAAATCTCCAGGAGAGACAAATGCTTGCGGCGGATCCCAACTATCACATTGTCCTTGGATAAGCATAAGTGATTTATTGACTACTTGAATCCCCCCCGCACCATTGACCAACGTAATGGTCATTGTCAGATCCGAATATGTCCCAGTCGAATTCTCGGTATATAATTTCTTACCTGATATATTATAAGTGACACCGTTAAGAAATGTTGGAGATGGATTAATTCCTATTTGGGTTGTGTACCCTACTACATCGCCTACAGCACCATCTATTCCTGCTTTGATACTTAGACCTACTGAACCACCAGGAGTACAGTTTTCTTCAACAAATGTTGGATTACCCGCTATTGCATAGTAGCCGCCAAACTGAGCTGCCATTTGCAAAGGCTCATCGATCATCTCATCTTCCCACGTGGCTACACTTTCACAGTTTTGAGCACTGTTATTTTCAATGGAGAAAAGAAAGAGACAAGCTAATAGTAATATTTTAAAGGTCTTCATAGATCTGGTTATTTGTTGTTCAAATATTATTTTGATAACAAATCTAAAGAAGACGAAGGGCGTATATTTACGTGATTGGAGGAACGGTAAAGTGCATGAGACTATTGGTAATGAGTAATTCGAATTTAGAAATCTTGTCGCATATCCGTTACAGCACTTAGTTCAATAACTCTAGAAAGTAAAAACGTATCGAGTTTTTTATTGCAATTATCATAGGTGTACTTTTTATATTCAATGATGTATGTATCAACTGCGGGGAGTTCTTGCACATCATCCAAATTTACCTTTTGAGAGTTAATGTAAAGCTCTTCATATTCTGCGATTTCTTCATTCCCGCTCGATCCTAAGAATAACTCTCCTGATAATTTATCTCTTCGGATGATCCATTTCTGCAATATAGATATATTGGATTGAGCTAAATGATTCAACTCAGTATATACATTTTCTATATCAAATTTATATTTTTCAAATTCATTCATACTTATTTTAGTATTCTCTAGCAATTTGTAATTAAGAGTTCTATTTTTCATTCTTGCGATTTGCTCATAATGAAAAACATCCGATTTTAATCTTTCAATATAGCTCTCACTTTTGCTCGAAGAAAAAGCTAACCGCCGTTCACTTTGGTAATATTTACTGCAAGAGCACAACAAGATCAAAACCGAGGCCATCAATATATATTTCATATCCCTTTATATTTTATGACTTTCGATTCTGAGGTTCGTGGCTCCGTTATTTTCACTTCAACATTGGGCATTTCGCCTTGAAAATTGTAGACTTCTTCTTTTGACAGGACTCTACCAGACTCTAAAAATTCAACTTGCTCAGTGTTCTTGTGATCATGGATAGGCCATATCGCTAGTTTCATACTATCACCTTCTGATCTTTCAAACTGATAAACGATTAATCTTAGATCGTCATTATTATTTCTGTTTTTACAAATTACTAAACTATTCAAAATCATATTTAAAGCCGAAACATTTGACTGATAAGGGTTAATTTCAATACCTAAACTATCGGCAATAGGTATTATTTGATTACGTATATTATCACCGAATCCTTCATAGTCATCATACTTATGTGCTTGAAGACTATCTAATATTTGCAAGCACTTTTCAACTAATTTCTTCTCGCCATCTTTCTCTAGATTATCATATTTGATTGTAGTTCTGCGACTATAACTACCTTGGACTTCCTCAGCAACAAACTTACTGTTGACATAGATCTTATGCTTCGTCTGTCTATGAATATAATATGAGGCTATGAGACAGCCCAATGATATTACTAAGTAAATTATATTCTTTTTGTTGACCATCCATTCAATTTCGAAATAAGAACTAATCCTTCTACATATCTTCTAATTCATTTTTAAACGTTGGTATAACTCCGTTTATTTTCGATAAATATTACATCCAATTATTGATATACAATAGGTTATAGAATGATATACTATCAATTCCTCCTTTTTACATATCAAATAATAGCTCATCCTCTACGAATAATAGAATACCACTTCATCACTGATGAAACACGCCCATATTTGTATCATAACAAAAGAGAAACACATGAAACGCCAAGGAGATAATTAAACACAAACCCTTGATTTTTTAACCAAAAAAACTTTTAAACATATGAAAACGATTATAAAAAATATCAATAGAAAGACAGATAACAGATTTATATATGCGATTGGAGTTTTTTGCTTATTGAGCATTTGTATGTCTCAATTTCCAGAAGCGCAACAAAAGCAGACAGTCGATAAGAATGAAATCATTATCGCTTCAAACATTTCAAATACAAATTCAAGCACATCACTTAATTATACAAAATAGATATTTATCAATTGATTGATAGACAAATACATTATTTCAAATTATAAAATCCAATATTATGACTTACCCAACAAAAATGCAAAATCAAAACACAGTTTCTAAAATGATTAAAAAAGCTGTCGCAAGCTTATTAATGCTCCTATTCTATACTCAGATGTGGGGAACAGGACAGCCATTGTTTTCAGAAGGGGCTCAATTATATGTAATGGCTAATTCCGGATTAACATTAAGAGCACAACCTAATTCTCAATCAGAATCCCTAGGCGTCCTAGAATTCGGATTTAGTGTCACTGTTCTTAATCAGCCAGATAGTGTGGATACATACGACAAAATAGAATGGGTAGAAGGTAACTGGGTCTACGTAGAGCATGAAGGAGTGACTGGTTACATGTTTGACGGATACTTATCTGATCTGCCATTGCCTTCATATGATTTTGAAAAGTGTCAATTAGATATGGATCTTATTTATCCATTAGAATCATGGACTGAAGTTAATCTAGGCTTAGATCATACTGATACATTAAATGCAGGTACACTAAGAAAATTGACTTCTTATTTCGAAGCAGGAGACAAAATGATCCAGACACACAAGAATGATGAATACAAAGTAGAGCTCTACTTAAAGGACATTAGAGTAATGGATGCTTACCATCTTCTCTTGAGTATGTTAGATGGAAAACAATCAATCGAAACATTCAAAGATATGTCGACATTCATAGAAGACAGAGATAACGAACTATATAAAATAACAGTAGACATAGATAATCCAATATGGATCAGGAAGCTAAAGAATGGAGATGTAAAAGTCACAGTCAAAACGCTAAACTACTTGTGTGGACTGTAAAAATAAGATTAGGCGATTTTAATAACTTTCAATTCGAAGTCCCGGAGAAGTATTTCTCTGGGACGGATTTTTTTTTAAAAATACTTAAATTCTCCGATGCTTGAGTCGGGGTCATAAAAAAAGAGGTTTTTGAATAAAAACGCCTTGTCACAAAAAAGTTAGCTATACTTCACGATACTATCTATTATTACAAATTCCCTCCCACATATTCTTGTAAGAACATAACATTCCCAAAACATGATTATTATGTCACAAATAGCGGCTTGAAATATAATCATCAGTACTCAAACTGGCACTTTTTTAGCACTTTTAGAAATTGTTTAAAAAAAATCATATTTATTTTCACTCAAAACAAAATGAAAAACAAGCATACTAAATACTAACAATCAGCTACTTAAAATTAAATATCTAAAGTAATAGTTCATATCAGAAAATAAAAATACGAAGAAAAGACATATTAGTTAAAAACGTAATATGTTTTGTACTATATTTGTGCCAACAACAACAAGTTAAAAAGAAACTAAAGAGTTTTTTAATTTTGAGATCCGTTTGAAAACTATATACGTGTCCACAAAAAAAATAAGAATAATTGTAATGAGAGGCCTTCCAAAAACCGATTTATTATGTTGTTCTACAGGGTATTATAATATTGTGACCTAATGTAGTTTTGCCCACAGAATACGTGTGTAGTTTTCTTTCTCAATTTTAAACACTTTCCTATTTATAGGAAGAACTCTTTTTAGAAATAATTATAGCTACCGAGCTTTTTGCTCTGTAGCTATTTTCTATTTGGGACACTTCGGCCAAAGCTGAGATTAACTTTTCAATATCTTGCTCATGATAATGATTTGCTAAAATCCAGACTTTCTTTTCCTGCTCTAATTGCGTTAGAACTAATTCCTTTAGGTCTGTATTGTATTCTGTTGGAATGCTTTCGCCTACTTCCAATCCTTTGTAATTATTATCATATTGTGTATAGTAATCATAAGCCGGCACCGCATGTTGGGTGCATATTACCTTTCTATTATTCTCCTTATGAGCAGAAATATGAAGAAGAGAAGATCTATTGTCTTCGTGTTCAAATGGAGCGAGAATATATTTGAAAGATTGTTTTTCGTAAAATCCAACCAATAAACCTAATGTTATAATTCCTAAAATAACTTTAGAAAAATAAGCTTTAGCTGACAGTGCTTTTTGGTACACATTCTCTACTCCTATCATCACTAACAAAATAGAAAGCGGTAGTGAAAATAACATCAATCGTTCTAAGATAGAATACTTGCCAAATAACGAAGCACCAAAAGCGCCCACGATCGGCAATACAATAAGAATAATCTCATATCTCTTTTGCTTTAAGGCAAACACTATAGCAATAATTAACGATAATAATACCGCTCCGATAGCTAATCCAGATTTACCAACTAGCATCCTAGCCTGACCTATTATCAATCCAAAATCATGGGATAACGAGTCAGTATTTAGTATATTTCCCTGAAGAAAATAGATGTCATGGAAATTCTGCATGTGCCCACTCCCAATAGTTGGTTGTAGCATAATCAGGTAATTAACTACAAAGCTTAAACCTATAAATCCTGTAGTAAGCAAGACAGGCGTAATAGGTCTATCCTTTTTTATCTGTACTAATCCTAGATAAATTATCGCTGAAATCAAGACAAAAATAGATGGCATTGAGAGCCAAATAACGATTGCTCCTCCAATAGATAATTTCCACCAATTCTGCTTATTGATTTCTACAATTTTCAATACAGTCCATATGATAAGTAACACTGCAAATACATCAATCATGTACTGCTTATATTCTGTAGCATACCTAGCAACTAGCTGATGCGTACCAAACCAAAATAAGGCAATGATCGACATTGGACTATTCAGAAACTTCTTAGAAATATCAGCAAATAAAAAGAGGGATGCTACTCCAGCCATCAAGGGCAGAAGACGAAGCGTATAATGTGTTATCCCAAAAACAGAAGTAAGCAACTTGCTTAGCCATAAAAATAACAATGGAGCACTTTGTTCGTAGCTAAGTGGATTGATTAACGCTACTAATGAGCGTTCACCAATATTTCTTACTACGTTAAGACTATCAAGTAGTAATGATCTGTCCTGCACAAAGAGTACCACACAAAGTGCAATAGATATACCGAGCACGATACGTTCTATCCATTTATATCTTTGTTGGGATGACAATCTACTAATCTACCTTAAGTATAAATGGAAGTCTTGCTTGCGGTGTTCTATCTAGAAGTAAGTTTTTCACTTCTTTGTACTGTCTTACCATCTCCAAATCTGATTTGTCGATATTGATTCCTAGCGACGCTTGGACATTATTAGTTTCCGCTATTCCTTTCACAACTTGATCAAGGAATGTCTCCTTGATATTTGGATAATCTTTTGTTTTGTAGTCTTCGAGTCCAGCCATTTCACCGGCAAGCTTGATTGCATCATCGATACCACCAATCACATCTACCAGTCCAATATCCAATGCCTTCGTTCCAGTCCAAACTCTACCTTGAGCTACTTCGTGCACTTCGTCTCTAGTCATGCCTCTACCATCTGCTACCCTCTTTAAGAATTGCTCATAGATATCATTTGTTCCTTTCTGTAGAAGTTCTTTTTCAGCATCTGTCAGGTTTTTCGTTGTAGATAAACCTACCGCCATTGGGTGTGTTTTTACCTCATCGAAATTAACACCGAGCTTATCGTTCATCAGTTCTGTCAAGTTAGGAAACATCATGAATACACCGATAGATCCTGTAAGACAATTGGGTGCAGAAACAATCGTATCAGCTCCTGCAGCTATATAATATCCACCAGATGCCGCATAATCACCAAATGAAGCCACTACAGGTTTTCCCGCAGCTTTCACATTCTCGATTGCTCTCCATATGATGTCAGAAGTTATGCTACTTCCTCCTCCACTATTTACTCGAAGCACCATTGCTTTGATATTATCGTCGTTTTTGATCTTTTCTAAGATCTTCAAGTACTTTGCTTCACTTATAGAACCCTTTGTATCTGTACCGTATGAGATTGTTCCCTCAGCATACACAACTGCTATTTTATCTTTTGATGTTGATCCTTTTGGAAGCGTTACACCTGCACTATACTCTGTGAGCGATTTTAGCTTTATCTTTTTATCAGAGACTATATCCAAATCTCTACGGATTGTAGCTTCCACCTCATCCCAATATACCACTTTATCAACAAGACCAGAAGCCAATGAAGATTGAGCATCTCTACCTTTGTAATCTGTCATAATCTGATCTAGATCATCCGATGTCATATTTCTAGAAGCTGATACTAGATCCTTATATTGATCAACCATGCTCGTTAAGAATTCTCTCGTTTGAATCTTATTGGGCTCACTCATCTCCGTTCTTCGGAATGGTTCGGTAGCACTCTTAAAGTTTCCTGCATAGAATACATTCATCTTAACACCTACCTTATCCATAGCGTTTTTGAAAAATGGTATCATTGTAGCGAATCCTTTTACATCTACCATCCCATTAGGATTAAGAAAAACTGAATCAGCGACTGATCCAAGAAAATATCCAGACTGGCTGTAGAAGTCAGCATATGAATAAACGAATTTCTCTGATTCTTTGAATTTCACCAAGGCTTCTCTGATTGATGATACAGTGGCTTGTCCAGCATTTACACCTCCTCCTTTAATCAATATTCCTTTCACTTTATCATCCGTAGCTGCATAATCTAATAAAGCTACTATACTATTCAAACCTAATTTATCAACTTGCTCGAAGCTCATTGCACTAGATTCTACATTGCCCGTTTTCTCAGGAACAAAAGAAGAGAAGTCCAACTCTAGAACTGTTTTCTTAGGAACGACAGGTTTATTCCCCGCCATACTCGTTAGAAAGCCCATAAAAACAAGACCAATAATCGCAATCGCTGCAAATACTCCTAAACACGATGCCGTAAAAAACTTAAAAAATTGATTCATAAATTCAGTATTAGATTCGTAAATATAACTCTATAAAAAATATTCAGTTCCATATAATGGACTAAGTATCATAATACATGGACAAATTGTCTATAAATATTAGAATTATAGTTGTTTTCATTCGCAAGGTAACTCTATCTAAAATAAATGGATACTCTGATTTATAGTCATTATATGAAAAAAAATGAGAAATACTTTTCAACTTAAGCTACCGCTCGCTCTATTTAGCTTTTTTAAGTCCATTTTTCGGAATTGCAGAATTACGGAATTGTTGTGTTATGTTGACCCTAGCGCCAGCTTTATCAATTCCACGATCGTATTTTTTTGAGTTAGACGATGTTTGTAACATCGTCTGAATATATGATTGACATGCTATGCTTTTTTTTATAATTGGATATCAATCCGAGGTTACAAACCTCGGCGAACGGAGGTATTAAAACTTACTTGTGTGAATAAGTACCTATTCAATTATATTGCCAAGAAGAAGAAGAAGAAGAAGAAGAAGAAGAAGTGAATTTATTACAATGTGGACTTTGGATAAATAATATCTATTCAATAACTTCTTTATTTCTAAGAAGAAAGAAGACGATCAGAAAACTTATAAACATCAAAACACCACCTAATAAAAATGGAGCTCCAGCAAATTGAACAACGGCTTTTTCGGAAGTAAAATAGAAAAACACTTGCGTCATCATAATCGGACCAATAATAGTGGACAGACTGATCAAACTGGTAAGCCCCCCTTGTAATTCACCTTGTTCTTTTGCTGAAACTTTACTGACCATAAAAGATTGAAGATTGGGCATTGCAATACCCCCAAATGCATATGGAATCAAAAACAAGAACATCATCCAAGTCGTACTAGCAACAGAAAAAAGAAGCATTCCTGTTGTATATAGGGCAAATCCAATAATTATACTCTTACCTACTCCAAACTTATCCGCTGCCTTTTGAGCCAACATGGCTTGCACCACACCTACTAATGCACCAACTACAGCTAATGATGCACCGATCATTCCTTCGCTCCAGCCGAACTTATAAATTGTAAAATAGGTCCAGTTACTTTGTATCGCGTGTGATCCCAAATTGATAATAAAAAAAGCGAGCAATAAAAAACCGATGCCTTTATAGGTTCCTATCTTTTTTAGAGTGCTTATTGGATTCGCTTTTTTCCATTCGAATTTCCGTCTATTCTCAATGGGGAGCGATTCTGGCAATATGAAATATCCATAAAGTAAATTAATAAATGTCAAACCTGCGGCCACAATGAATGGAACTCGAAGACCAATTTCTCCTAATAATCCTCCAAGAAGTGGACCTATGATAAATCCAACACCAAATGCTGCACCCATCATTCCGAAGTTCTTTGATCTATTCTCGTCCGTACTAATATCCGCTATGTAAGAATTTGCCGTAGAATAACTCGCACCAAAAAAACCTGCCAACAATCTACCTATCACCAACCACGCAAATGATGGTGCCAAAGCGAGTAAGATGTAGTCAATCACAAATCCAAAAAGAGAAAGTAAAATGATTGGCCTACGCCCATACTGATCACTCAAATTACCCATAAATGGTGAAAACAAAAACTGAGTAATCGCAAAAGCAAAGAGAAGATACCCACCATATATAGCTGCTTCGTTCGCATTGATATCCATCATGCCTTCTAATAGACCTGGTAGAACCGGAATAATAATTCCAAATCCTATAATATCTAATAGAACCGTTATGAAGATGAAATTGACAGCGGCTTTGCGGACTTTAGTCATACAGATTATTTTCAATCGCAAAACTAATGATAATAATAACAAAGAAGTGATTTAAGAACCTCTGTTAATAGAATTTGCTCCAGCTTGACAAACAAGATTATAAGCAAATAAAATAATCAAAAGAACTTAAACCACTTCAATCGTAAGCATCAAATCTTTATTTGATACTAACTACCCCTTAACAATTAATAAACTATGATTTTTTGACCATTGGTAGGATAATTATTTCCGTTAATTTCCAGCCAATATATTCCTTTGGGAAACGATTGCAAATCCAATTGCTTTATATTAAATCCCTTGTGGAAGTATTCTTTTTGCGATAATACTTTAATGCCTTGATTGTTAAATATATTAAGACTTCCTTCAATCTCTGTTTCTGATTCGAAAGTTATTTTCGTAATTCCGCCAGTCGGGTTTGGATATACTCCGCAACTAGCTTCTTCGTTAAATATAGTCTCAACATCTTGTAACTGAGTAAATTTCAGGTTAGATAGAGATAAAGATTTAGACGATCCATCAAGGTTCTTCTGAGTAAATGTTATCATTTTCATATCCTTGACAGTCAACTCAGTGTTTAGCGTATTTCTAAAATATGCAAACGGTATTTCCACCTCATTTCCTCCATGTTCAAGTTCAATCGTATAATAGAATTGTTCGTCCCAATCTCCGATACTAGATTTAATTAACTTCACTTCTAGAAATCCTTCACCTTCGATATTTAATTTCATTCCATTGTATTCACTTAAATCAATAGAGCTTCCACTCGGTCTTAGATTTTTGTATACTGTCAAATAGTCGTTTGATTTATATTCTACAGATATATTCCTAGGTATTAAAAATTCATTTTGGTTGGTTTCTTCTTCGTTATGCAGGATTTCAATATTAGTAATATCTGTGTTTATACTTTCATAATCAAGCGCCCATGCTCCATCAGAGAAATAGACTACATCATAATTATCAGCACCTATCAATCCGACTTTCAATTCTACATCAAATAGAGATCCTGAATTATTTTCTAATTGAAAAGTGTTTACTCCAGGAGCTACTGTGATATGCTCTAAATAAGGCAATGGTGTATTGTCAATTTCTGTCCTAGTAGTCGATCCGACAAGGCTTACCAATTGATTTTCTTTAGTAGTATTATTGATTTTATATTCAATAGTATTGTCAATGTATCTTCCAGATTCGATAAAAACATCAGGTTTCATTGATTGCGTCGTAACATCATCTATATTTTCCATTTCTAGATTAATATTTGACAATATTTGCTTCACGATGTCTTTAGTTAAAAAGGGGGCAGAAGACCAGATTTGATAATTCAAAAATTTACCTACGGCTGGGTATTGGTCTACTGCCCACCTAGAAAACACCCTGTAGCTTTCTTGGTTTATAACTTCTATCGACATCGATATCGAATATTCTAAATTTCCATTTTCTCTTTCTAATGTGGTCAATAATAAATCATGACCTTCTACTGTCGTATTCTGAACATCTCTAATTTTAGTCCCTGCTAATCTTTCACATACAACTTTAGTATGGTCATATATACCATCATTCGTCATCGTAGAGAACACTGTTGCAAAAGCCTTATCATTTAAGAGGTAATCTGCTGACCAAACTTCCTCCGCTTTAGTAATCGATCTTAGATCAGTTGGTGAAGAGACTATCATCTCATCATTTTCCTTGATACTTGATGGTACATACAATTCTAACTCAGTTTTTGATCTAGTTGAGACACTGTTCTTTTCAATAATAGGGGCGCTATTTTTTGTTCTTTTGAAAGTCCTTTGTGCCACTTTATTTGACAGCCCTCTATTACTTTCTAATCCTCCATCACCTCCAGAGCTTTGTCCACCACCGTCATATGTTATCTGATTAAAATCAGTAGTATTAATTGCTGTGTAGGGATTAGTAGTCACTAAAAATAAAGCATCATTAAAATCTTGATCACATGAGCTAAAATCTCTTCTGATATCCTCAAATCCAAAGACGACTACTTGCTCGTTATTATCATATAAGTTTACATTATGTTTTTGTAAGTCACTATCCCCTTCTGGGTTCCAATACTGATTAGAATATAGCACCCAATTTCCATAGGTTACGTTTGATCCATTCCATCCGTTTGCTATAAGTACCCACCCGATTCCTGTATTTGCAGGATATTGACCGAGGTACATTTTATCACCTACTAATAGTCCACCACCGCTTCCAGCAGCAGAAACATTAGGAAATATTATCGTTATATCTTCATCAGATGGAGGGCTTAACGGCGGGTTGAATAGGTCATATGTATAGAATCCTAGTACATTCTTATATCCAGCTCCTTCACCAACGAATGTAACCCATACATCTGCTAATTCAGTTAAGAGTATATTCGTTTCTACACCCTCAGCAATATATTCCGGATTGTATTCTGGAACAGGATAACTCTCTGGCAGTGATGCATTTATATTATCAACAAGCGATATAGAAACTGAAGTGTTCACCATATCTATCGGCACTCCTTGACTATCGTAATCACTTAGGTAGTTATAGTTTTGTGAGAATAGACTCATTGATATTAAAAGCATTAATAAGACTTCTGCAATTGTAATATTTTTAATCATAATTTACTTTTATTATTTATTTATGATGCAAAGATGTAGTGAAAGACCCTAAAGAAATTAGGTTTTCGTTTTTCGGTAGGATATCTTCGTGTTTTGGCAATTAACTTTATCACAGTAAATTAGCGGTAGTGAAATTGCGATGACTGGGCTGTAGAGACCATAGGATGTAATTAATATCAATGGTTATTTTTTTAAGGATCTTAAATTTTTATTTTTACGATGCTTGTAAATAAGCTCAGACACCAAAGAAGATGATAGAGTCGTGGCTTTAAAAACATTTTGTAGAAATTGATTGGCTTTTGTAGAATTTATTGGCTAGCTTTTGTAGCATTTGTTGACTGGCTTTTGTAGCATTTCAAAGAAATGCGGGAAAACAGTCAAAAAAAAATGCGGAAAAACAGTCAAAACAAATGCGGGAAAACGATCAAATGTGGAGGACACGATTGAACATAAATCGTTGAATTTTAAAAAAAATAAATTTATGAAAGGAATAGTATTTACTGAATTCTTAGAGATGGTAGAAAAGCAATTTGGTTATGAAATGGTAGATACCATTATTGAAGAATCGAAATTGCCGTCCAATGGAATCTATACATCTGTAGGTACATATCATCATAGTGAGATTGTTCAGTTGCTAGGTAATCTATCGACCAAATCAAAGATTGATGCCCAGGTATTACTAAAGGCTTTTGGAGTATACTTATTCGATACATTTCTCGGCGCCTACCCACAATTCTTTAGCGCTGTAGATAATCCTTTTGATTTTTTGATATCAATAGACAGTCATATTCATGTGGAAGTAATGAAATTATATCCTGAAGCAACACTTCCAAAATTTGATACAGTGAGGCTCGATGATGGTAGCTTAGAAATGATCTACCAAAGCGAAAGAAAAATGGCATCTTTAGCTGAAGGTCTCATAGAGAAGTCCATTGAACACTATAAAACATCACATATTATAGAAAAAGAAATGATAAATGAAGACGGCTCGGTAGTTAAATTCACAATAAAGCAATCCTAGAATGGATGAAATTTCACTTTTAAGAAAAAAGCTCGAAAGAGAAAAAAAAGCAAGAAAACAAGCAGAATCTACTCTTGAACATAAGGCTTTAGAATTATTTAAAGCCAACGAATCGCTGCGTAAACTAAATCAGAATCTCGAAAGTGAAATAACAATACGTACGCAATCACTAGCTGTAAGTGAGGAACAATACCGTACAGTCATAGAACAAGCAAGAGACATTATATATAGAATAGATGACGAAGGATACTTCCTTTTTATCAATAAAATTGGAATTAAGAAATTTGGCTACACAGAAGAAGAAATTGTTGGCCGCAGATACACCGAGTTCATCCCCAATGAAGACCTAGAGTCAGAGTTTATCTACTATACTAAAGTTAGAGACTCCGGCGTATCATCAGACTATCACGAATTTAGAATCGAATCTAAAGGAGGTGATAACTTTTGGGTAGGTCAAAATGTAAATAGGATAGTCGACTCTAACGGTGAAGTCTATTTCACTGTTGTTGCTAGAGATATTACACAAAGGAAAGCGACAGAAAAAGCACTTGGCAAAGCAAAAGTTGAACTACAAAAAAGTGAAATCAAGTACCGGAGCATTATAGAAAATATGGAACTTGGTCTTCTCGAGGTTGATACAAAAGGCAAAATATTAAGAGTTTACGACATATTCAATAAGATGTTAGGCTATGAAGGAGATGAATTAGTTGGAAAAGATGCTAAGAAAACACTCCTGGTAGAAGCGTATAATGACACGATAGATGCTGAAGACAACAAAAGACTTCAAGGAAAAACTGGTGTTTACGAGATAAAATTAAGAAAGAAAGACAATTCTGAAATCTGGGTTATTATCAGCGGTGCTCCCTTCTATGATGAAAAAGGAAATGTAATAGGATCAATAGGTGTTCACTATGATATAACGGATAGGAAAGAACTAGAAAGTCAATTAGAAATTGCACGAAGAAAAGCCGTTAAGGCACAACAAGCGGAGAAAGCTTTCCTGGCTAATATGAGTCACGAAATCAGGACTCCACTTAATGCAATCATAGGAATGAGTCACCTCTTGATGGATACAAGACTGGATGAAGAACAAACCGACTTTATCGATACGTTGAATAACTCAGCATCCATCTTAAAAACATTGATCTCGGACATATTAGACATCTCTAAGATTGATGCGGGTTCTCTAGAAGTACAAAACAGACCATTTGACATCAGGCTACTCGGTCAGAAACTGGTCAAAACCTTCAAAAAACAGGAGCAAAATAGTGAAGTCAAGTTTATCTATTCTTGTGCTTCAGACATCCCGCCGTCACTCAGTTCTGACCCTCAGTTACTCAATCAGGTTTTGATTAATCTGCTCGGTAATGCACAAAAATTCACCAATTCTGGTTCTGTAGAATTAGTAATAAAAGTAATCTCTGATAATACAGATAGAATAACCATAGGATTTCAAGTAAAAGACACTGGAATAGGTATCTCAGAGTTAGAGGCAAATCAAATATTCCAAGAATTCAAACAAGCAAATAATGAAATCAGAACTAAATTTGGAGGGAGTGGATTAGGATTGAGTATTTCCTATCAATTAGTAAAACTACTTGGAGGAAAATTATCTGTTTCATCTGTTCAAGGTGAAGGCAGTACGTTTAGCTTCGAGCTAGAAATGAAAGTATCAAACGAAGTTCCTAGAGTAGAGAATAAAATATCTCTTCTCAACAAGCTGAATACTGAAAAGAGTACAATCCTCGTAGTAGAGGACAATGCGATGAATATTAAGTACATCACATCACTACTCAAAAAATGGAAGATCAAACATGATGTAGCTCTAAACGGGAAAGAAGCATATGATCTCTTCCTAGAAAACACATATGATCTCATCTTCATGGATCTCCAAATGCCTGTCATGGATGGATTTGAGGCGACTCAGCTTATAAGATCTTCTGATAGTAGTAATTCCCAACTACCAATAATAGCATTGACGGCATCCACATTTTTAAGTAAGAAAAGGCTCGCACTAAAAGCTGGAATGACTGATTTCTTATCCAAACCATTTACCCCAGATCAGCTCCATGAGATAATAGACAAGTATCTAAATACAAATGAAAACAAGACAGAATCAGATAATGAATTTACTTTTTCTGATAAGCTTGATGCAGAGTACCTAAGACAAGCATATGGTAATGATGCAGAATATGCGCTTGATATGTTCGAAACATACCTTGACATTATAGAAGATGACCTGTTACTGATCAAAGACAGCATAAGTACAGATGATCGGGAAGCGCTGAGCAAGCAACTACATAGAATAAAACCTACATTTACCATGGTAGGAATTAGCGAAATCACTACAACTATAGAAGCAGTCGAACCAATCCTAGAATCACTGGACAAACCAAAATTAGAACAATGGTTTGAGAAATTTGACACACTCACAAAATCAAAAACACCTCTAATATTAGAAGAGATAAAAAGACTAATGCAATGGCAGAAAAATTAAAATGTATCATCGTAGAAGATGAGATAATGGCTAGAAAGTCACTTACTAAACTTTGTGAGAAATCAGACCGATTACAATTGATCGGTGTTTATGAAAATGCCGAAGAAGTATTAGCATCTAAAATTACAGAAGACTTAGATCTCATGCTATTGGATATAGAGATGCCTGGGAAGTCTGGCCTTGAGTTATTAGAAGAACTATCTATCATACCCCAAGTAATATTTACAACTGGGAATAAGGAGTATGCTTATGATGCATATGAGTATGACATCACCGATTTTCTAAAAAAACCAATAACCCAAGCACGATTTTTTAAAGGAATCGAAAAAGCGATATTCAGACAAGATCAATTAGACGCCATCGCTACTGCGAGTGCTAGAAATGAAATCTATATAAGGACAGAAGGAAGGCACGTCAGAGTATCCTATGATTCTATTTTATATTTTGAAAATGTAGGTGATTATGTAAAAGTGATCACAGAAAATGGCAATCATGTCATCCACGGAAGCATGAAGTCAATAGATAGTCGTATCCAGCATCCAAGATTCATGAAGGTGCACCGATCTTACATCGTCAATCTTGATAAGATATTAGATATAGAAGATAATACGCTCGTCATTGAGAAGTCAGTAATACCTATTAGCAGAGCGCATAAGCCAGTATTGATGAAGAGTATTAATATATTGTAGTGATCTTAATATACTTTATCAGAGTTGTACTCTTTTTAATATAACTTAAATTGATGTTGTATTTCCTGTTTTGAATTTGAGTTATACCGATTACTATTTCAGATGTCGGTTATTGCATAAGCAACTTTCAATATCGGTTGTTTGCTAAGCATCGAGTGTTTTTATGAATCGGGTGTTTTCACCATCCCTTTTACCATCCCTCTCATATCGGCATTACATCATTGAAATTAGTGACAAACTAAACCAGAAATGGTATTACACTCTCATTCAACTCTTTTAATTCGTTTTAGAATTTCTTAATCTAATCAATAGTAGTAATTAAGGCCAAACTGCTTCTTTAACCAATACTTATGTTCAAAGACTTACCTAATCCACTCTCTATCAATTTAAAGAACGTGCTCAATTGAATGTCACTTTTACCAGTTTCAATTCTTGAAATATAACTCTTCTTTGTTCCTGTTTTTTCGGCTAACTGTTGTTGGGTCATCTTAGCTTCTTTTCTTGCTTCCTTTAGCATTATTCCCAATCTAAATGCAAGAGAATCTGCATCAAATTTAGCTCTTGATTCAGTACCTTTTGCGCCTCTCTGCTTTTTTAAGTGACTTTCAAATGATGTTAAATTATTCATGATTTTGAATTCTTATTATTAAAGTACTCTTTTTTCAATTTGATAGCAAGATCTAATTCTTTCTTAGGGGTCTTTTGTGTCTTCTTTAGAAAACAATTTGTTAGTATAACTAATCTACCTTCATCAAAAAAGCAAAAGATCCTAATATTGCTAAAAACAGTCGACACTCGTATTTCATAAACTCCATCAGTACCACTTAGATGTTTCAAAAATTTCTTAGGCACTCTCGATTCGTATTTTATTAGATCAAGCACGTAGTCAATTTTATCTTTCACCTTATCATTCTGTTTTTCATAGAAATCAGAGAAGTAATTCTGGTATAGCGCGATATTCCTTTCTACACTACAAAGTTAACTAAGTAGTTAACAATTTATAAACTTGATTAGTTCTTTACATCTGAATATAAAGCTCGTTAGAAAGTTTCAATAAAGAATTATTTTCCTTTCCTATGAGTTTAATCGATAAGCATTTAATATTTCTTTATTTGAACAATAAGAAGAAAACAGCTTAAACAGCACAATATCTAACATCCAATAACAATCATCCGATACCTATTAATAGCATAAAACCACTAAAACAGACCCTTTCCACGATTCCCTACCATAACACGAAGGATTCATACCAAAAAACGAAAACCAGCCCAAATAACTTTCATTTGCCCCCATCTTGCAGTCAAATAGACAAAGCATGAACATCTTAATAGCAGAAGACAATCCATTAATACTTAAGTCACTAGCGTATACATTTTCGCATACAAGTTTTGATGTACACTGTGCTATTGATGGACTACAAGCGAAAGAAATATATGACAAAGTAAAACCGTCATTTGTTATTTCTGACCTTATGATGCCTTTCTTAACAGGTCTCGAATTGATAGAGCATATCAGAGCGTCTGAAGTAGATTACACTAAAATAATAGTGCTCTCTTCAATGAGAATGGAAGATACAATATCTCATGCTTTTGATATGGGTGTGGATGACTTCGTAACGAAGCCTTTCGCATCATCAGAGCTAATAGCTCGTGTAAAAAGACTTTTAAAATATAACGTTATCGAAAATCTTGCTAAATCTGTAACAGTAGCATAATGAAATTACTTTTATACATATTATTAACGCTTATTCCTCTGATCCTTTCGGCCCAGGTAGATAGCTCATGGCAATCAACTGTAACGTTTAGATATGAGAATGGACTTGTCCCTGATAACGCAGCTAAATATACTGTCAAAACAGCTGAAGTATCAATCAAGAAAATGTCTTTGACATTGGTACCTAGAGTTTCTCAAAAGTCGATTCATAGCCTAAACGGCGTACAGTTCGGAACAGCAGCTTACAAGGAGTTTAAGTGGGGATATATCGATGGTACGATGTTATATAGTAATAGTACTATATTCCCAACTCTGACACTAAAAGGCAATGGACATTTGAATCTACTCAAGGGCCTATCAGCAACATTGGGCTTACAGAACTATCAATATGTAAATGGGAATAAGAGATCTGTTATTTCACTGGGACCGACTTACTATTTGGGTTCTTGGATGGGGTCTTATATGATAAATAGGAATGGTAATAATAACTATTCACACAAGTTAATCACACGTAGATTCCTTGCATCAGCAAATGATTATATTCAATTAGGAGTATATTATGGATCTTTTGAGGAGACTAATTTGTTAGGTGCACCAAATGATGTAGTTTCAAACACATTTCAATTTGCATTCCACAAAACGATTTGGAAAGAAATACAACTACAGATCTCATTCAGTTCAGTAGGTACTAACTCTTATGATAATACATCAAGATTCACTAACTTTATGCTAGGGATAAAGAAGACCTTATAAATGATAATACTACAATCTGCATATAAAGATGAAGTTAGTCAGCTTCTTGCTAACAAGGAGCATGTAACGGATGATTTAGCAAGTGAATTTTTCTTATCTCTTATTTTGAACGTAAGTCTTGGCTTTGCATTACTTGCATTCTTGATGACCTTATATATGGTATTGAGAAGAAGAAATATGAATCGAAATAAGATTACGGATTCAAAATTACAAGAAAAATATCAAGACTTTTTAAGCAATTTTTTCACACTTCCCAATGATGATTCATTTATTGGTATCGTCAAAAACAAACAATTTCCGACCAGGTTGGAACCTATAGATATATCACATAAACACCGTCGTAAGATATTGGCCAATGAAATATTTAAATTCAAACAACAACTTACCGGACAGCAAGCAGGTCAATTGACAAATTATTACTTCGGA